>JBKKAO010000348.1:0-5102 GCA_046714645.1 Burkholderiales bacterium
GAGGATGCGCAGGTGTTACGTGCCGCGGAGTTGCAACGCTTTCACGGCATAGAGAAGGACGCCTCGGATCAGATGGACGTGGTTATGGCCGGAGGCAAATCCAACTTGAGCGATGTGGCCGCCCGCATAGGTCTCGGCCAGCTCCAACGCTTGGACGAATTCAACGACAAACGCCGCATTCTAACCTCCGAATATTTCGAGCGATTAAAGACCGATCCAGCCATGCATCTTCCGGCGCGCGGCGGTGAAGGGCATAGCTGGCACATGTTCGCTCCGCTGCTGCCCCTGGACCGGACCCGCCTCACTCGCCAGGACTTCATCGCGCGCATGCACAAGCGCCAGATCGGCGTGGGGATTCATTATCCCGCCATGCATCTGTTCACCGCCTACCGCAAGTTCGGATACAAAGCCGGGGATTTTCCCGTTGCCGAGCGCATCGGGCGCGAAACCGTTACCTTACCGCTGTTTCCCGCCATGGAAACCGCCGATGTGGATCGCGTGTGCACCGCCGCCGCGGAGATCTTGAGACAAGCTAAACACCGATAGAATACCGGCATGCTAGTTCCTGAACTCTCCGTAGTCATTCCGGTATACAACGAAGAAGACGGTCTGCCCGCACTGTTTGAGCGGCTCTACTGCGCCCTCGACCGCTTGAAACTCCGATACGAGGTCTTGTTCATCAACGATGGAAGCACCGATCGTTCCGCCGCCCTGCTGCGCGAACAATTCCAGCGCCGGCCCGAGGTGACGCGAGTGATGTTGTTCAATGGAAACTTCGGCCAACACATGGCTATCGTGGCCGGTTTCGAGAACGCGCGCGGCAACCGCGTGGTCACCTTGGATGCTGACCTGCAGAACCCCCCAGAGGAAATAGGCAATCTGCTCGCGGCCATGGACAAAGGCCATGACTACGTGGGCACCATTCGCCGTCTGCGGCAAGATACCGTCTTCCGGCGCTACGCCTCGCGCGCCATGAACCGGCTACGCGAGAAATTGACCAGGATCAAGATGACCGACCAGGGCTGCATGCTGCGCGCCTATAGCCGAGACATCGTGGAGGCCATCAATAAATGCCGAGAGGTGAACACCTTCATTCCGGCCTTGGCTTTCACCTTCGCCCAGAATCCCATCGAGGTCGAAGTAGGCCATGAAGAGCGCATGGCGGGAGAATCGAAGTACTCCTTGTATCAACTCATTCGGCTGAACTTCGATCTGGTGACGGGCTTTTCCATCGCGCCTCTGCAAACGTTTTCTTTTTTCGGCATCGTGCTCGCCATCCTTTCCGCGTTCTTCGTCGTGTTCTTGATCATTCGGCGCCTAGTGGTAGGGCCCGAGGCTGAGGGCGTGTTCACGCTGTTCGCCATCACCTTTTTCCTCATTGGAATATTGCTCTTCGGAATCGGATTGTTAGGGGAGTATGTCGGAAGGATCTACCAGCAGGTGAGAGAACGGCCGCGCTACATCGTACAAGCCGTTCTAGAAGAACCCGCCCACGCCCCGGCAACGCCTAACGAGCCCGCGCTCGGGATCGCGCGACGCGCGTGAGGGATCCGCGCCAGTCCATGGCTGCCGTCGCGGTCGTATTCGCCTATCACAATGTCGGGTACCGCTGCCTTTCGGTACTTCTGGCCCACGGCGTGAATGTTCCCCTGGTCGTCACGCATTCCGACTCGGCGGATGAGAGCATTTGGTTCTCCAGCGTAGCGGCGCTAGCCGCCAGTCACGGCATTCGGACCGCCACCCCGGAGGATCCCAATGATCCCTTGTTCGTCGAGCGAGTCGCGGCCTTTAGGCCCGATTTCTTGTTTTCCTTTTACTATCGCCAGATGCTCAAGGCGCCGCTCCTCCAACTACCCCGGCGCGGCGCCCTCAACATGCATGGTTCACTACTGCCCAAGTACCGGGGGCGCGCTCCGGTGAATTGGGCGGTGCTCAAAGGCGAGCGTGAGACCGGCGCGACGCTTCACTACATGGTGGAGAAGCCAGACGCGGGCGACATCGTCGCTCAACAGCCGGTGCCTATTCTCCCCAACGATTCGGCGCGAGAGGTGTTCGACAAAGTGACCTTGGCCGCGGAGATGGCACTGGACCGAACGCTTCCCGGTCTGCTCGCGGGACGCGCGGCACGCCAAGCACAGGATCTCGCGCGGGGCTCCTACTACGGGGGACGCCGGCCCGAGGATGGACGTATCGACTGGCACCGATCCAACTTGGAAGTCCACAACTTAGTGCGCGCGGTGGCGCCCCCCTACCCGGGGGCTTTCACCATGGTTAGCGGGCGCAAGGTGTATATCCATGCCACGCGTGTCGTGGAGAACACACGTGGGAGTGCTAACAATCCGGCGCTTTATTGCATCGAAGGACATTGCTTTGCTCAGTGCCAAGACCGTAGCGTGCTGCGTGTGCTCGCCATGGAGGTGGACGGTGTGCACTACGGTGAGAAGGAGTTCGCCCGCATGGGAACCGTTTCACCCACTGATTTCGATTCTTAGACGAACATTTTCACATGAAGAAAATCTGCATCCTCGGCGTCAACGGTTTCATCGGCCATCACCTTTCCAAGCGCATCATCGCGACCACCGATTGGGAGGTCCACGGCATGGACATGCAGGCGAATCGTCTCGACGACGTGATCACGAGCAAGCGCTTTCATTTCTTCGAAGGTGACATCACCATCAACCGGGAATGGATCGCTTATCACATCAAGAAATGCGATACCCTCCTGCCTCTAGTGGCCATCGCCACTCCCGCGACCTATGTCCGCGATCCGCTGAGCGTCTTCGAACTCGATTTCGAAGCCAATCTCCCCATGGTCCGGTCTTGCGTGGAGTTCGGACGGCGCATCGTTTTTCCGTCGACCTCCGAGGTCTACGGCATGAGCGGCGACGCCGAGTTCGATCCGGAAAATTCGAATCTGGTCTACGGCCCGATCAACAAACCGCGCTGGATCTACGCCTGCGCCAAGCAATTGATGGATCGCGTCATCGCCGCCTACGGCCAGCAACGCGGTCTTGACTACACGCTATTCCGCCCCTTTAACTGGATCGGCCCTGGGCTCGACTCCATTCACACCGCGAAGGAAGGCAGCTCTCGCGTCATCACCCAATTCCTCGGTCACATCGTCCGAGGCGAACCCATCCACCTCGTGGATGGCGGGCGGCAAAAGCGCGCTTTTACCTATGTGGATGACGGCATGGATGCGTTAATGAAAATCATCGAGAACCGAGACAACGTCGCCAGCGGAAAGATCTACAACATCGGCAACCCGGCGAATAACTTCTCGGTGCGCGAGTTGGCCACCATGATGCTTGCGCTCGCCAAGCGCTATCCCGAGTACGAACCCAATGCCGCCAAGGTCGAACTCAGGGAGACCTCTTCCGGGGAGTATTACGGCAAGGGTTATCAAGATGTGCAAAACCGGGTACCCAAGATCACCAACACCTCGGCCGACCTACAGTGGGCTCCGAGAGTGGATATGCCCACCGCGCTCAAGAATATTTTTGACGCCTATCGCGGACAAGTGGGAGAAGCCGGCAGCCTCCTGGACGAGGCGGGGAATTAGCCGATGCCGCAAGCGCATCCCGATCCAGCGGGCGCTTCGCCCGCCCGGCCTCACCTGGCGTTGAAGATCGATGTCGATACCTTCCGCGGCACGCGAGAAGGCGTTCCGAACTTGATCAAGTTGCTCAAGCAGCACCAAGCGAATGCCACCTTCTTGTTCAGCCTCGGGCCGGATCACACGGGCCGGGCTATCAAGCGTGTGTTTCGCCGGGGCTTCTTGGGCAAGGCACACCGGACTTCGGTGCTGAAACATTACGGATTCAAGACCCTGATGTATGGCACCGTATTGCCGGGGCCTGACATCGGGAAGGAATGCGCGGATGTGCTGCGCGCGGTTCGGGACTCGGGTTTCGAAGTTGGGATTCACACCTACGATCACGTCAAATGGCAGGACAACGTATCGGAGCAAGAGGCTCATTGGACCCAGCAAGAAATGGAACGAGCCTGTGAACGCTTCAAGGAAATCTTCAATACGGATGCCAAGATTCACGGCGCGGCCGGGTGGCAGATGAACCGCCACGCCTTTCGGCTGACGCAACGCTTGGGCTTCGACTACTGCTCGGACACGCGCGGAACCTGTCCCTTTGTCCCTGTTCAAAACGCGGAGGTCATCGCTTGCCCGCAACTTCCCACGACGCTTCCCACCTTGGATGAGCAAATCGGCCTCAATGGAATCGATGAGAACAACGTAGTGAATCATCTTCTCGATATGACCCGCTCGGTTCCCGCCAGTGGCCACGTGTACACCTTGCACGCGGAATTGGAGGGTATGCGGCTCGCCCCCGTGCTGAGTGGATTGATGGAAGGGTGGAAAGACCAAGGTTACCAGTTGGCTTCTCTCACCGAGTACTTTGAATGGCTGCCCGAGAAGAACCTGCCGCGCCATGAAGTACATAGCGGAGAGATACCGGGGCGTTCGGGCACCTTAATGCTTCAGGGCCGGGAGTTTCTCTCACCTTTGCCGCCCGAAGCCCTCATTCGTCCGAGCATAAACTAAGCACACGGAGGAGACCGTCATGCTGGAAAATCTGAAAGTACCCGACTTCAAGGCCCCGCAAACCGGCGGCGCCTTCTTCCAGCTCTCCGCTCACGAAGCGGCCACGCTTGTGTTGTATTTTTATCCCAAAGACAACACGCCGGGGTGCACCGACGAGGGTATTCAGTTCCGCGATCTTTACAGCGAGTTCGAGAAAGCCGGCTGCGAGATCTACGGTATCTCTCGAGATAGCCTTCGCTCCCATGAGTCCTTTAGAGCGAAAATGTCTTTTCCTTTTCACCTTATCAGCGATGAGGACGAGAAGGTCTGCGAAATGTTCGGCGTCATGAAGATGAAGAATATGTACGGAAAACAAGTTCGAGGCGTTGAACGCAGCACTTTTGTCATTGGCCCTCGCGGCACGCTTCGCAAGGAATGGCGCGGTGTCAAAGTGCCTGGACATGCTCAAGAAGTGTTGGACTTTGTGAAGAGCCTTGACACCGAAGACTAAAGACAATCCTTCCTCCTCATCCCCCTCATCCTCCTCATCCCTTCACCCCGGCCT
>JBKKAO010000349.1:0-5825 GCA_046714645.1 Burkholderiales bacterium
CCCCAAGCGCATTGACCCGAGAGGAAAAAAAGATCTTGTCCGCCGCCTCTCTGGGCACCGTGTTCGAGTGGTACGACTTCTTTCTTTTCGGCTCCCTCGCCCCGGTGATGGCTAAGCAATTCTTCGCTAGAACCGATCCCACCACAGGTCTCATCCTGGCGCTATTGGCGTTCTCCGCCGGATTCATCGTGCGTCCCCTGGGGGCACTCGTGTTCGGGCGCATCGGTGATCTGGTAGGCCGCAAATACACTTTTTTGGCCACCATCCTCATCATGGGTATCGCCACCTTTCTCGTGGGTCTGCTGCCTAACTACGAGACCTGGGGTGTCGCGGCCCCCATTATCTTGATCGGATTGCGCCTCCTGCAAGGCCTGGCGGTAGGCGGCGAGTATGGCGGAGCGGTGGTCTACGTCGCCGAACATGCGCGCGCCAAGCGTCGCGGTGAATTCACCGCGTGGATTCAAACCACCGGCACCGGGGGGTTGCTGTTATCGTTATTGGTCATCCTGGGTTGCCGAAGCGCTTTGGGAGAGGACGCCTTCGCCCAGTGGGGATGGCGCATCCCTTTTCTGCTGTCCATCATCTTGCTCGCGATCTCCGTGTGGATCCGGCTCTCCATGGAGGAATCGCCCGCCTTCGCACGCATGAAAGCGCAGGGTAAGACTTCCAAAGCACCCATCTCGGAAGCCTTCGGACGCTGGAAAAATCTCAAACTGGTATTGGCCTCGGTTTTCGGCCTGATCGGCGCCTTCGCCACGCTTTGGTACACCTCACAGTTCTATGCCCTGCTCTTCCTCACCCAAACGCTCAAGGCCGACGCCCTCACGGTGAACCTGATGGTGTGCGTGGCCCTCGCGCTGGCCACACCTTTTTACGTGATCTTCGGCGCGCTCTCCGATCGCATTGGACGCAAGAAAATCATGATCACCGGCATGTTGCTGGGCGCCGCCGCGCTGTTTCCAATTTTCAAGGCACTCACCCATTACGCCAACCCCGCCCTGGAAAGCGCGCTCGCCAGCGCACCCGTCGTGCTGGTGGCGGACCCAGCCGGCTGCCATGTGCAATTCAACCTGACGGGCACGGCCAAATTCACGTCGTCCTGTGATATCGCCAAAGCTAAACTCGCCGCGGCATCCGTAAACTACGCACAGGAAGCAGGGCCGGCAGGCAGCGTTGCCGTGGTCAAAGTCGGCGACAAACAGGTGGCTTCCTACGAGTCGGCTGGCCTGGCAAAGGACGAGGCCGGTGCCTTGGAGAAGACCTTTGTCGCGGCCTTGACAGAGGCGATCCGCGCCGCGGGCTATCCTCTCAAGGCCGATCCTGGCGCAATCAACAAACCGATGATTATCGTGCTTGTGTTTGTGATGACCGTCTTGGCCGCCATGGTCTACGGCCCGGCTGCGGCCACGTTGGTGGAACTGTTCCCCACGCGTATTCGCTACACCGCCCTCTCCCTACCCTATCACCTGGGCGCGGGATGGCTCGGCGGACTCATGCCTCCCAGCGCTTTTGCTTTAGTGGCCTATCGCGGGGACATCTACTACGGGCTCTGGTATCCCGTCATCATCCTACTCATCTCCGTGGTAGTGGGCACCGTGTGGTTGCCGGAGACCAAGGATGTGGATATTCATGCCGATGACTGAGCGCCTATCCGGGCGCATTGCGTATCTTTCCCGCTGGCCAGTCCGAGGTGGGCCATCTAGTTCGCCGGTATACTACGCGTCCTCAATGACGCTGGCATCGAATCCGCTTACATTGAAATAAGTGGTCTCGCATCAGAACCATTAACCATATCTATTAACCATATCCATTACCAGAAACGAGCTGGACGATTATCAAACAACAAGTTCGCGCGCGTAGCGCGAAATCAAGCCCGCAACAACTGATCTTGGCCACCAAGCAGTTTGCGCAAGACAATCCTCGTCGGAGTTGGTGGGTGGTGCTTTCGACCCTGTTGTTGCTCGTGGCCGCTCTCACCGGCACACTCTGGGACCTCCCCGTGGGTGCCAAGATCGTTTGCAGCGTTCTCTCCGGGCTGTTGATCGTCCGCCAATTCGTCATTTATCACGATCAGCAGCATCACGCGATATTGTCTCAGTCGAAGCTGGCTGAGGCCTTGATGAAGGTCTTCGGCATCCTGGCGCTCAGCCCGAGTAGCGTGTGGCGCAGCTCTCATACCCACCATCACAACCACAATTCCAAGCTGCGCGGGTCGCACATTGGATCCTATCCGATCATGACCAAGGAACAGTTTGGTAGCAGCACAAAGGCTGAGCGCCGTGCCTACTTGTTCGTCCGCCATCCGCTCACGATTCTGTTCGGCTACCTATTCATGCTCATCTACGGGATGTGCATCAAACCATTGCGCAATCATCCGGGAAAACACCTCGATTGCCTGGTTGCGCTCATCGTCCATGTTGCCATCGGTGCGGCCCTCTTGGCCTTTGGCGGCTGGCGGGCGCTCGTATTCACTCAGATGATTCCGCATTTCATCTTTGGCGTAGTGAGTGCGTATTTCTTCTACGCCCAGCATAATTTCCCCGGTGTTTCCTTCAGCGACAAAGACGGCTGGACCTACGAAAAGGCCGCCCGCGAATCCTCCAGCCACATGCGCACCGGCCGGCTCATCGGCTGGTTTACCGCCAACATCGGCTACCACCATGTCCATCATCTGAACCCGCGGATTCCGTTCTACCGGCTTCCCGAGGTGATTCGTGCGATCCCCGAATTGCGCTCCCCCAAGACCACTTCGTTGCGGCCCTCGGATATTCTCCGCTGTCTGCGGCTAAAAGTTTGGGACGCCGAGATGCAGCGTATGGTGGGTGTCCGCGGCCTGTAAACACCCTGCCCTCCTCCCCATGACTTTCACGGCTGCTCAACTCGCCGAACAACTCAAGGGCGAAGTCATCGGCGACGGCGCGGTGACACTGACCGGTTTCGCCTCCGCTGACCGGGCTCGCGCGGGTGATCTTACCTTTGCCGAAAAGGACGCGTATTTCGCCCTTGCCGAAGCGAGTGCGGCCGCGGGCATTCTAGTCTCCGGGGCCTTCACGTCGGCCACGAAGGTCATCATCCGCGTCCCCAACGCGCGGGTGGCCGCGGCCCGGGTGCTGCCGCTGTTTTATCCGCCTGAGCAGTATCCGCCAGGAACCCATCCGAGCGCTAGTGTCGCACCCTCCGCGCAAGTCGATGCCACCGCGCACGTCGGGCCAGGCTGCGTGATTGGCGCGGGCGTCACCATTGGCGCACGCTCGGCGTTGCTCGGTGGCAACCACATCGGCCGCGATTGCCGGCTCGGTGATGACGTGCGCCTGTTCCCCAACGTCGTGCTCTACGCACGCACGCTGATCGGCCACCGCGTCGCCATTCACGCCGGCACCATCATCGGCTCCGACGGCTACGGCTACGTTTTCGACCAGGGCCATCACCTGAAGATTCTTCAAGTTGGCAACGTGATCATCGAGGACGACGTCGAGATCGGTGCCAATTCCGCCGTGGACCGCGCCGCGCTTGGCTCCACGGTGATCGGAGCCGGCACCAAAATCGACAATCTCGTGCACGTCGCGCACAACGTCGTTTTCGGCCGGCACTGTCTCATCATGGGCCAGGCCGGATTCGCCGGCAGCACTCAGCTCGGCGACTACTGCGTGATTGCGTCGCAGTCGGGCGTCGCCGGGCATCTCAAGCTCGGCCGCCAAGTGACCGTAGGAGCCAAGTCCGGCGTCACCCGCGATGTGGCCGACAAGGAAACCGTGTATGGCTTTCCCGCCGTGCCCGGCCAGCAAGCCAAGCGGCAGTGGATCGGCATCCAGAAACTGCCCGATATGATTGTGCGCATGCGCGAGCTCGAAAAACAGGTGGCGGCACTCACCGCCAAACTCGGCTGAAGCGCACCTCGCCGCCTTGAATTTCTAACGCTTCCTAGTCCCACGGTAAATTTGTTCTCAAGATGCGTGCGAGGCATTGACTGAGTTTTTTGTCATGCACAAGTAATCGAAGACGAGGCGTGTGCGGAAGCAAAGAGTCCAGTTCAATCCAGTTGGCGGCGCGATAGACCCCGACGCGATTTGGGTCAAAACCCAATACCGACTCGTAAGCCGTAGGAGAAGGCGTCACCGGTCTTGTCCACCTCGAAGGTGAAACTCGCGAGCAGCAGATTGGCGCGCACGCCGGCAAAGAGTTTAGGATAGGAGAAACTCTCCTCCCCCAGACCCGCCACGCCCTTGGGTGTGCTGGTCACCCACACATAACCTGCGCCGGCATAAGGGGTTACCAGCAAGATTTTCTTGGAGATGCTGAGGTCCAGCCCCTTCGTATCGAGATCGAGCTGATCGATGCCCGTCAGCTTGGTGTAGCTCCCCCGTATGGAGACCGCCGGCAATACCAAAGTGCCCGGCAAAATCGCGTAACGCGCCTCCACACCCCAATACTTGATGTCGGTGCCTGGCAGGAAGGTATAGCTCGCTCCGATATCGATATCCCACGGTAAGCCCTTCATCACGCGAATTTGGGCGAGCGCAAAGGTGGAGGGCACCGATTCACTGCTTGCTCGTTCAATCAGATCGTGATGTTCGAGGCTGGTCGCGGTGACGTTGAGCCCGATGTCGAATCCCGTTACCCCCAATGGCGCGGAGGGCATGTAGGATTTGGAACTCAAGGCCGAACCGAGATCCTCCGAGACCAACCGAAACTCGGTTTGACCGAGAAGCTGCAATCGATCGAGTTCTCCGCCTGACGCGCAGCTCGCTGCGAGGCCCAAGAGAATGCCTATAAGGGGTCGAACCTGGGGTCGAACCTGGTTTACAGCAATCATTACCCATTCCTCAAGTGTTCTAGATGGAATGACTCTATCATAGTGGCACACCGTTCCAATTCGGGAGACTCGCTATGCCTCGCCTTCGTCTGGTTATCGCCAACAAGAACTACTCCTCCTGGTCCATGCGCCCCTGGGTGTTGCTCACCCAAGCTGGGATTGCCTTCGAGGAAGTGCAGCTCAAGTTCAACGACGACGTCTCCGTGAGAGGCATAGAAGGACTTTCCCCGACCGGCAAGGTGCCCTGCTGTGGATCGATAACGAACCCGTATGGGACTCCCTCGCCATTATGGATGCCGTGGCGGAAATGAGTCCCGCCAAAGGCCTCTGGCCGACCCATGCGGCCGCACGCGCCCACGCACGTTCGATCTGCGCGGAGATGCACTCCGGCTTTGGCGAACTTCGCCGCAACATGGTGATGAACATCCGTTCCTCCCATCCCGGCAAAGGCCGCACCCCTGGGGTGGAAAAAGACATCGCGCGAATCGTTCAAATCTGGGAATCCTGCCGCACCCGGTTCGGAACAGGCGGTGACATGCTCTTCGGCAGCTTTACCATTGCCGACGCGATGTTCGCGCCCGTTGCCACGCGGTTCAAGACCTATGCGGTGGCACTTCCGCCAGCAGCACAGCAATACGCCGATGCGCTGCTCGATCTAGAGGCCGTGAAGAAGTGGTGCACCGGCGCTCGCGCGGAGACGGAGTTTGTGCCGGCGGATGAGCCCTACGCCAGCAAGCCCTAGAGCACATCAATGGACTGCGCACACCCTTACCGCCACGATTGAGTACGTGGGTATAGATCATCGTGGTACTCACATCGCTATGACCCAACAACTCTTGCACCGTACGGATGTCGTAGCCCGATTGCAGCAAATGGGTGGCAAAACTGTGCCGCCTATGCCGATATCGGCATAGGACACACTATGCCGAGTTCCGGACTATGCCGAGTCTGAGAATGTAGGCTGCTGAGGTTGCGCGATTGGCGTGAGTTCGCTCGGCATAGTTTGATCTCC
>JBKKAO010000350.1:0-4337 GCA_046714645.1 Burkholderiales bacterium
TGGGCATGCGTGAGCGCACCCGAGCGCGGCAGATGGAAGTCATGCAGTCTAGATACCCAAAACCGCAACGCCCCTGCCCGCAACACGGCCGGCCAATGCGCTTGCTCGAGTGCGGTGAGGGGGCGCACCGATTGATACGCTCCGAGAAAGTGCCGGCTGCGATCCACGTCCACCGTACAGTCGTCTCGCATACACCAATCGTTCAGGGTGATAGCCACGTCATACACCAGAGTATCGACGCAGGCAAAATAGAAATCGATGAGGCCGCCCACTTGCTCGCCCGCGAAAAGCACATTGTCCCGAAATAGGTCCGCATGCAGCACACCGCGCGGAAGCTGATCGCCGCAATGCCACGCCTGGAACTCAATTTCGGAGCGCAGTAGACCGGCATCTTCCAGTTTCAAAAAAGGATAGATTTCCGCCGCGGCCGGCGTCCACCATCGGGGACCGCGTAGGTTGTCCAGATGTCCGGGGTAACTCTGTCCGGCAAGATGCATGTCCGCCAACACCTCGCCCACACGAGCACACTGCGCGGCCGTGGGGTTTAGCAGCGCAGTGCCGGGTATGCAGGTGACCAGTGTGGCGGGCTTTCCGTTCAATTCCCCCAGCAAGTTGTTCCGTAGATCGGCGATGGGCCTGGGGCACGGAATCCCATGACCGGAAAGATGGGCCATGAGGTTCAGATAGAACGGTAACTCCGCGGGCTTGAGTTTTTCGAACAGTGTGAGAACGAAGCGCCCCTGCGTGGTGGTGACGAAGTAGTTGGTGTTCTCAATGCCGGCTAGGATACCGCGCAGATCTCGCAGCGTGCCGATGGAGTAGTTCTTCAGCCAAAGGGCGAGCTGCTCCGGCGTGACCGTGGTGAAAACCGACATGGCCTAGGGTCTGTTGAAATTAATGTCAACAGACCCTAGAGGTTAAGTTGCGCCTCGTGCTCGGCCGCGGAGGGCTCGAATCCACGCTTCTCGTAGTAATCGAAGATGGCGTTTACCACCTCGCGCGGCTCGTCGATGACGCGCAGGAGATCCACATCCTCGGGGCTAATGACTTTCTCGCTTACAAACGTGTCGGTGATCCAATTTACCAAACCTTGCCAGAAAGGCCGGTGCACCAGGATGATGGGCATGCGCCGGATCTTCTTGGTTTGCACCAGAGTCAGTGCCTCCATCAACTCGTCCATGGTGCCGAAGCCGCCGGGCATCACCACATAGGCGCAGGCCTGTTTGACGAACATGACCTTGCGCGCGAAAAAGTAGCGGAAGGTCTGGCTGATGTCTTGATAGGGATTGCCGGATTGTTCATGTGGCAGTTGGATGTTGAGCCCGATACTCAGGGACTTCCCGTAGTAGGCGCCCTTGTTCGCGGCTTCCATGAGGCCCGGGCCGCCGCCGGATATGACGGAGAAGCCCGCATCGGAAAGCAAGCGGGTGATCTGCTCGGTCAAACGATAATAGGGGTGATCGCGCGGAATACGCGCGCTGCCAAAGATGCTCACGGCGGGGTGGATGTGGCTCAGGCGTTCGGTCGCTTCGACGAACTCTGCCATAATCCCCAGCACCCGGTACGCTTCGCGCCCTGACCATTGCTTGCTGATCAATTCAGGCGCGAGAGGAAGCGGAGTTTTGTTTGTTGATGCCATATTGATCTCGCGAATATAGACTCGGTTAGTATCACGCCGCGCGCGGTGAAGGAGTCTCTAGTCCATTGAACTCCATGAAAACCCTGCTTCTTGTCGACGCCTCGTCCTACCTATATCGCGCATTTCACGCGCTTCCTGACCTAAGAAATAAACAAGGGGAACCCACGGGGGCCATCTACGGCGTGATCAACATGCTCCGGCGATTGCGCAAGGAAGTGGCGGCGGATTATAGCGCCTGCGTTTTCGACGCGAAGGGTAAAACCTTTAGAAATGATTGGTATGCGCAATACAAAGCCAACCGGCCGTCCATGCCCGATGACATGCGCGCTCAGATCGGAGCGCTGCACGCCTGCGTGCGCGCGCTGGGGTGGCCCATGCTGGAAATCGAAGGGGTGGAGGCCGATGACGTGATCGGCACGCTAGCCGTGCTCGCCAAGCGCCAAGGCATACGCACGCTGATCTCTTCGGGTGACAAGGACTTGACGCAACTGGTGGATCCGCTGGTCACCATGGTGAACACCATGTCCAACGAGACCTTCGACGAAGCAGGCGTGCAAGCCAAGTTCGGCGTCAAACCGGCGCAGATCATCGACTACCTGACCCTCATCGGTGATTCCGTGGACAACGTGCCGGGTGTGGAGAAGGTGGGACCCAAGACGGCGGTGAAGTGGCTCACGCAGTATGGATCGCTGGACAATGTGCTGGCACACGAGGCGGAGATCTCCGGTGTGATAGGCGAGAACCTGCGCAAAGCCAAGGATTGGCTCCCGCAGGCGAGGAGGTTGCTCACGGTAAAGTGCGACGTCGAGATACCCGTGCCGATGGAAGCTCTGCATTACGGTGAACAAGATGTGGCGGCACTCAAGGAATTGTTCGACCGGCTGGAATTCAAGAGCTGGCGCAGAGAGCTGGATGCGGGTGAGGCGTTAGGCGTGAAGCGTGAGGCGTCTGAAGAAGTCGTGGTGGCGCCAGCGAAGGAGGTTGTCCCTAGGCATTACGAGAGCGTGTTGACCCCCGCTCAATTGGAGGCGTGGGTCAAGCGAATCGAAGGCGCAGACTTGGTTTCGGTGGATACCGAGACCACGAGCCTGGATCCCATGCGGGCGCAAATCGTGGGGATCTCCTTGTCGGTGGCCGCACACGAGGGCGCCTACATTCCGCTTAAACACCGGTATCCCGGCGCGCCGGATCAGCTCGATCTGGATCAAACACTCCTGCGCCTCAAGCCGTGGCTGGAAGATGCTTTCAAACTCAAAGTCGGGCAGAACGCAAAGTACGACACCCATGTGTTCGCCAATCACGGCATCGCGCTGCGGGGTGTGGTGCATGACACGCTGCTGCAATCTTATGTGTTGGAGAGTCATAAGCCGCATGACATGGATTCCATGGCCGGCCGGCATATCGGGGTGAAGACGATTCTCTACTCCGATGTTGCGGGAAAGGGGGCGAATCAGATTGGATTCGATCAAGTGAGCGTGGAGAAGGCCACCGAGTACTCCGCTGAAGACAGCGACATCACCTTGCAGTTGCATCAGACCCTCTATCCGCAAGTGCGCGCGCAGGAGAAGCTGCTCTACATCTACGAAAAGATCGAGATGCCGGCCATGGCCGTACTCTTGAGCATGGAACGCAACGGCGTGCTGCTCGATGCTCCTCTGTTAGATGCGCAAAGCCACGAATTTGGCACACGCCTAATCGAGATCGAGACGCAGGCGCACCAACTGGCCGGGCGCCCCTTCAATCTCGGTTCGCCTAAGCAAATCCAAGAAATCCTGTTCGACCAACTCAAACTCCCCGTCGTGAAGAAGACCCCCACGGGCCAACCTTCCACGGACGAGGATGTGCTGCAAGAGTTATCGCTCAACTATCCTCTGCCCAGGATGCTGCTCGACTACCGCAGCCTTTCGAAACTGAAGTCCACCTACACCGACAAGCTGCCGCGCATGGTGAACGCGAAAACAGGCCGCGTGCACACCAACTACGCGCAAGCCGTGGCGGTGACGGGACGCTTGTCCAGCAACGATCCCAACCTGCAAAACATCCCCGTGCGCACGGCGGAGGGCCGCCGCATTCGCGAAGCCTTCATCTCCCCGCCGGGCTCATGCATTGTGTCGGCAGATTATTCGCAAATCGAGCTTCGCATCATGGCGCACCTTTCAAGCGATGAGAGCCTACTCAACGCCTTTGCGGCCGCACAAGACGTGCACCGGCACACGGCGTCGGAAATCTTCAGTGTGGACCGCGGGCAAGTCACCAGCGAGCAACGCCGCTACGCCAAGGTGATCAATTTCGGCTTGATCTACGGCATGTCCGCTTTCGGCCTGGCCTCTGCGCTAGGTATCGAACGCAACGCCGCCCAACAGTACATGGACCGCTACTTCGCGCGCTATCCCGGTGTGGCCGCCTATATGCAGCGCACCCGCGAAACCGCTAGAGAGAAAGGCTACGTGGAAACAGTCTTCGGCCGCCGCCTGTTTCTGACGGAAATCCGCTCCTCCAACGCCGCGCGCCGGCAAGGCGCCGAACGCGCAGCCATCAACGCGCCCATGCAAGGCACCGCCGCGGATCTCATCAAGCTGGCGATGATCGCGGTGCAACGATGGCTGGACGAAACGAGCCTTCAATCGAAACTCATCATGCAGGTGCATGATGAGCTGGTGTTGGAGGTCGCGCAAGATGAAATCGAGAACGTTAAGGC
>JBKKAO010000351.1:0-4700 GCA_046714645.1 Burkholderiales bacterium
AAACCATGCTTGGTCGCAGATTCGTTCAACGCGGCGCGCAAGTGCTGGTTGGCGCCGACCCCTCCCGCGACGACTAGACTCTCAATTCCCGTGGATCGCATGGCGGCCGTGGTCTTTGCGACCAGCACCGAGACCACGGCGTCTTGGAAGCTGGCGGCCAAGTCGGCTCGCCCTTGAGCATCGGGGGCTTCCCGGCGCAGCGTGGTGAGCACCGCCGTCTTGAGTCCGCTGAAGCTAACGTTGAGATCATCGCTGTGCAGCATGGGGCGTGGCAGCCGAAAGCGCGAGGCATCGCCGAGGGCGGCGAGCTTCGCCAGCGCGGGTCCGCCGGGGTAGCCCAGTTCCAGCAATTGCGCCGTCTTATCGAAGGCCTCTCCAGCGGCGTCGTCCATGGTTTCGCCCAGGAGCTCGTAGCGTCCCAAGGAGGTCACTCGCATCAGTTGAGTGTGCCCGCCCGAAACCAGCAGGGCTACAAAGGGAAGCGGTGGCGGGGTGCCCGAGAGAAACGGTGCGAGCAGATGGCCCTCAAGGTGATGCACGGGCACTGCGGGAATGCCTAAGGAATAGGCGAGTCCTTGCGCCGCGCTGGCACCCACCAACAATGCACCGGCTAGTCCCGGTCCGGCGGTGTATGCGACTGCGTCGAGACCGGAGAAGGACTGCCCGGCCTCTAGCAGGACTTTGTTGAGCAACTGCGGGAGCCGCCGTATGTGATCGCGGGAAGCGAGCTCCGGTACCACGCCGCCGTACTCTCTATGCATCGCGACCTGTGAGTGCAGGGCGTGCGACAGAAGTCCGCGCGCGTCGTCGTAGAGAGCGGCGCCGGTTTCGTCGCAGGAAGTTTCGATGCCGAGAACGAGCAAGGGATAGGGCTGAGGAAGGACCTTTCTACCAGACGAGCTTGAAATGAGTTCTGCTATACTCCGCCGCCTTCCCATTTCTGACCCAGGCGGAAAGGTTCAACGTAGATATGACAACTGTACGCGTAAAAGAGAATGAGCCCTTTGAAGTTGCGATGCGCCGTTTCAAGCGCACCATCGAGAAAACAGGTCTGTTGACCGAACTGAGGGCGCGCGAATTCTACGAAAAGCCTACCTCGGAGCGCAAACGCAAGCTCGCTGCCGCCGTCAAGCGCCACTATAAGCGGATTCGCAGTCAAACACTGCCTCCGCGTATGTTTTAGGTTTCTTGCGCCGGTCTTGCCGTGACCCTCAAGGAGCGGATTACCGAGGACATGAAGGCGGCCATGCGCGCGAAGGAAGCGCAGCGCCTGTCGGCCATTCGCCTCCTGCTCGCGGCACTCAAGCAAAAAGAGGTGGATGAGCGCATCGTCCTCACCGACGAACAAGTCTTAGCGGTGATCGACAAGGTGCTCAAGCAGAGACGGGATTCCATCAGCCAGTACGAGGCCGCAGGACGGCAAGATCTGGCGGACAACGAGAAGTTTGAAGCCCAGATTCTCCTGGGCTATATGCCGCAACCATTGTCAGAGGCTGAAATCGCGGCCCACGTGAGCGAAGCCATTATTGCCGCCGGAGCAAAGGGCCGGCAAGACATGGGAAAGGTTATGGCGATCCTCAAGCCAAAACTCTCTGGCCGGGCGGACATCAGTAAGGTCTCGGGCTTAGTTAAGCAGAAGCTGGCGGGCTAGGCGGCGCTCCCCACCGCAGCGGTTTTTGCGATATTCTCCGACCTTTGGTGAAGGGGCGGTGCGTTCTTGGCACCGGCGTTCGATGGCGTGCTGGATCCTCCACATAGGGCAATGATTCCACAGTCGTTCGTCCAGGACTTGCTCGCTCGGACCGACATCGTAGATGTGATCGATCCTCTTGTCCCGCTTAAACGGGCGGGCGCCAACCTCGTCGCCTGCTGTCCTTTCCACACCGAGAAGACCCCGTCTTTTACCGTGAGCGCGACTAAGCAGTTCTACCACTGCTTTGGTTGCGGCGCCCATGGTTCGGCGGTGGGTTTCCTCATGGAACATCTGGGCCTGGGCTTCGTAGAGGCCATCCAGGAATTGGCGGGCCGGGCTGGCATGGTGGTCCCCGAAGCTCAGTTCACCCCCGATACTCCATCTTCCCGCAGCCGGGTGGAAGGGCTCCTTCCCGTCATGGAGCATGCTCAGCAGTTCTACAAGAAAGAGCTGAAGGGATCGGCGCGAGCCATCGATTACTTGAAAAAACGCGGGCTATCGGGAGAAATCGCCGCACGCTACGGGGTGGGCTATGCGCCGGAGGGTTGGCAAAATCTTGCTTCGGTCTTCGAGCGCTACGACGCGCACGACCTGGCCGAGGCGGGGCTCGTCGTCGACAACGACGCCGGAAAACGCTACGACCGCTTCCGCGACCGCATCATGTTTCCCATCACCGATGCGCAAGGCCGGGTGATTGGATTCGGCGGCCGGGTCCTCGATGGCGGCGAGCCCAAGTACCTAAACTCGCCCGAGACCCCGCTGTTTGAAAAAGGCCGCGAAGTCTATGGGCTCTTTCAGGCGCGGCAAGCAATTCGTTCCGCCGGTCAAGTCGTGGTGGTGGAAGGCTACATGGATGTGGTGGCGCTGGCGCAATTTGGGGTGCAGTACGCCGTAGCTACCTTGGGTACGGCTACCACCCCCACCCACGTTCAAAAGCTGCTGCGCCAAACCGATGAGATCGTCTTCTGCTTTGACGGAGACAGTGCTGGGCGCCGTGCCGCTTGGAGGGCCTTGGAAAACTCCGTCGGCCAGATCAAAGACGGCAAGCAGATCAAGTTTCTCTTCCTTCCGGAGGGCGAGGACCCGGACAGCTATGTCCGCCAGTTTGGCGCAGAGGGTTTTGTAAAACTCCTAAGCTCCGAATCCCTGCCCCTATCTGTGTTCGTGCTGCGTGAATTGACCGGCCGGGTGGACATGTCAACGGCGGAGGGCAAGGCGAAGTTCTTGGAGGATGTGAAGCCGTTGTTGGGGCAGATCACCGCCCCCATGTTGGGATTGATGATGCGTAAACGTGTGGCCGAGGTCTCCGGCCTGGCAGAGGCCGAAGTGCTAAGCGCGCTGCAAATTCGGCCCTCTATCGAAGGTCGAACCCGAGTGCCGAGATCCCCAAGGCTGAGATCGGCTTTTCGAACCTTCCTTGAACTCTTGGTTTACCGCCCGCAATTGGCCAGCTCCTTAGCGGCGCTAGATCAGTTGAAATCCCAAGGACTTGATCTCATTCAGATTTCCAATACTGAATTGGCGTTCCTCCAAATGTTGTTGCCCGCCTTACGACGCACAGAGGAGCGATTAAACCTGGCGGAGTTGTTTCGCGGTACCCCGCTCGAGCCGGTGGCACAGGACGTGGAACGAGCCACCATGGAGTGGGAAGAAAAGGGCCTCGATGAAGCGGGACTCAGGCAGGAGTTGGAGGGAGCTTGGCGGGCTGTGCAAGAGCAGATTAGGAAGGCGCGCCAGAAGAGGCTCATGGATTCCTTGAGCGAACGTGGCTGGACACCAGAGGAAAAAGAGCTGTTTCGGTCGCTACAGCACCCGGCGAGTTGAATTTCTCGTCAAGAGTTTCTCCGCGTGAGCGGGGTGAGATTGTTAGAATAGAGGGTTTTCACGGTTGACGGCGAGTGCAGTCTTGGGCAATGAACGTGGAATCTAGGAGCGAGTCCTAGGATATGAGGACCTAAGAACATGGCGAGAAAGAGTAACGAAGAGAAGAAGCGGGAACGGGACGCGCTCAGGCGGGATGCGATCCGGGTCGAACTACACGCTGATGACGCGGAAACACGGCGGACCCGGCTGAAAAATCTGATCGTGCTAGGTAAGGAACGTAATTACCTAACCTACGCGGAGATTAATGACCACCTGCCCGATGACATGCTGGATGCGGAGCAAATCGAAAGCATCATCAGCATGATCAACGACATGGGCATTCAGGTCTACGATGAGGCGCCGGATTCCGAACAGCTCCTCATCCTGGCCGAAGCCAATCCGCCCGCGCCTGACGAGGATGCGGCGGAGGAAGCCGAGCAAGCGCTCACCACGGTCGATTCGGAATTTGGCCGTACCACCGATCCGGTACGCATGTACATGCGGGAGATGGGTTCCGTGGAGCTGCTCACTCGCGAAGGCGAGATCGAGATCGCCAAGCGAATCGAAGATGGTCTGCGCCACATGATGCAAGCCATCTCTGCTTGCCCCTCTACCATCGACGACATTCTGCGCTTGGCCGACAAAGTGTCCAGGGATGAACTTCGCGTCGACGAAGTGGTGGATGGCTTGGTCAATCCCGATGCGGACGATGATGTTCCACCCGAGGTCTCCGAAGAGGAGATGGAGGAGGACCTCGACGCCGAGACCGAGGAAGACGAAGCGGGCGTGCAGAGCGCCACCTTGTTACAGCTTAAGCTAGACGCCTTAGGTCACTTCGCTGCCATCGCGGAGATACGTGGCCGGATGATGAAGGCGTTGCAGCGCTACGGGACCAAGAGCAAGCCTTACCTAAAGGCGCAAGAAGGGCTCACCGCGGAGTTGATGAGAGTCCGCTTCACCGCAAAACAGATCGAAGCTTTGTGCGACAGCGTACGCAAACTGGTGGACGAGGTTCGAGGCAAAGAGCGCTCGGTCATGGAGATCTGCGTCGAGAAAGCGGGAATGCCCCGCTCCTATTTCATCAAGACCTTCCCCGGCAACGAGGAAGACATGGAGTGGATCAAGCGCGAGATCGCTTCTCGCA
>JBKKAO010000352.1:0-18459 GCA_046714645.1 Burkholderiales bacterium
CAACGACACTTACCATTGATTTCGGCACCATCTCTGGAGGGGCGCTGGCCAGCGGAACCTATACGGGCGCGACCTTTACCGCAGACTCCACCATCGGCACCAAACAGATCACAATCCCCATTGGTAGCAATACCTTACAAGGCATCCGGGACGCGATCAACGCCGCCAATGTAGGAGTCAAGGCAAGCATCGTGAACGACGGCGGGGCCTCGCCTTACCGTTTGGTCCTTCAGTCGGCCAACACGGGCGTCAACCAAAGCCTGCGCATCAGCGCCGGCGGAGATGCCACGGTTGCGAGCCTCTTGTCTTACAACCCAGAGGCGGCGCAGAACCTTACGCAGACCGGTGCAGCTCAAGATGCGGCGCTTAGCATCAATGGAGTAAGCATCTCCAGCCGTTCGAACTCAGTAGCCGGGGCCGTTGAGGGGGTAACCCTCAACTTAGCGAAGGCGGGAACCACGTCTGTCAGCGTTGAGCGCGATACGGCGGCGATTCAGTCCGCTGTTCAAGCCTTCGTGAAGTCATACAACGAGTTCAAGGGCACGATGAATAATCTGTCCAACTTTGACGCGGTAACCAAGCGCGGCGGCCCGCTCATCGGGGACATCACTTTGCGCTCGGTGGAGAGCCAACTGCGCCAGACCCTGACCGGAACGCTGTCTAGCGTCTCAAACAATACCTATAGCGTGTTGTCTCAGGTAGGGTTGAGTTTTCAAAAGGACGGCTCGCTTACCTTGGATAGCAGCAAGCTATCCGATGCGCTCACCAAAGACGTGAACGCCGTCGCAGCCTTGTTTGCCTCGGCCGGGACTTCGACCGACAGCCTAGTACAGGTCAGCAAGTTTACCTCCGATACCTCTCCGGGCCAATACGCGGTTTCGGTATCCCAGCTCGCAACCCAAGGCTCGCTCGTAGGATCTGCCGCGGCAGGTCTAACTATCACCGCCGGCTCCAACGATCAACTTACCGCCTCCATCGATGGTGTTTCCGCCAACGTCACGCTCACCGCGGGGACTTATACAGCGGCGGAACTCGCCTCCCAGGTGGAAGCAAAAATCAACGGCGCATCTGCCATTTCGGCAACTGGTGCGAACGTAAAAGTCACGCAGTCGGCTGGAATATTGACCTTGACCTCTAGCTCCTATGGGTCAACCTCGATCTTGTCCATCACTGGAAGTGGGGCGAGCGGCGTACTCGGAGGGAGTCCAATTTCTACCTTTGGATTGGACACCGCGGGAACTATCGCGGGGATTACCGCCACGGGCAAAGGACAGACACTCATCGCCAGCGATACCTCAGCCGCGGACGGATTGGAACTCACCATCACCGGCGGGGCAACGGGAGATCGCGGCGTCATTGGCTTTTCTCGGGGTTATGCCCACCGGCTCGAGCAACTGCTCGATGGCATTGTGGCCGGCGATGGCGTTATTGCCGGAAGAACGGATGGAATTTCCAAGAGCATAAAACAAATCGATAAGCAACGAGAGGTACTCGCGCGGCGTTTGGAAACTATCGAGGCGCGGTATCGCACGCAGTTCACCGCGCTCGACCAACTCATCAGCAGTATGCGCTCCACCAGCGATTTCTTGACTCAACAACTCGCTAGCTTGCCGGGAAGCCGTGGCTAGTCAAAACAACCGGAGGATCATGTGTCGGCAATGGTAACTCGGGCGGTGGCAGCATACGCTCGCACGGAAGTAGAAACGGGAATCGAATCCGCCCGCCCAGAGCAGTTGATTATCATGCTCTACGACGGCGCCCTGAAAGCGATTTACAAGGCCAAGGCGGACATGTTGCGCAATGACGCGGCGAGCAAGGGCGCGGCCGTGTCCAAGGCCATCGCCATCATCGAGGATGGATTGCGCGGAGCGTTGGATCTCAAGGTGGGAGAGATCGCCGCCAACCTCGATTCGCTCTATGAGTACATGAGCAACAAATTGCTCATAGCCAATCTCAAGAATGACCAATCCGCATTGGATGAGGTCGCCAAATTGCTGGGCGATCTTAAAACTGCTTGGGAAGAAGTCGCACGTGGCTCGGCGACGAACGCCCGTGAGCAGCGAGGCGGGTAGCTGAGGGTTCGGTTTTTACCAAATGTCCCTGTCCGCGACCCCGGTAGAAACCACTGATAGCTATCAGCACGCGCTCGATTTGACCGGGCAAATGCTGGATGCCGCTCGGAATAGCGATTGGGACCGGTTGGTACGGGTTGAGCGCGAACGCGGGCGCTTGCTGGATCACCTGCGCGACCATGACCTCGGAGCACCCGCTAGCCACGAAGCCGCCCTAAGACGGCGCGAGATCATAGAAATCATCATGTCCCGGGATGAGCAGATCAAAACACTCACTCGCGACTGGATGCACGAGTTGCGCGACATTCTGAGCAGCGCAACGGCCCAACGGCTACTCAACCGTACCTACAACCCCTAGGTGCGCCTGATATCACTACCCTTTCTCCCTATGTCGCGAAAGCTGAGTTGACGGCTTCGTGCCCTCGTAGCAAACTCCCCTACCGGGATACTGACGTGGTAATAGGGGAACGAGGTGGAGGGAAGCGGACTAAGCTGGCAGGCTATGGTGATTGCGGCGGCCGTCGTGGCTGCCGTGCAAGGGGTGGTACTCGTCCTATGGAGGCGGCCTTTCAAGCGACCGAAGGCTCCCGCCCAACGTCTCCAAGGCTCGCAAGACTCCCTCATCGCGTCCACCTTGACCCAGGAGATCGACGACCTCAAGGAGCGGATGTCTGCGCTCAAGGCGGAGGTGCAAAGCCTAAAGGCATCGAAGCCTGTCGTATCGCCCTACAACCAAGCGCTGCACATGGCCAAACAAGGTTATGGGGTCGGCGAAGTGGCCTCCCAATGCGGCATTTCCCGGGGCGAAGCCGAGCTGATTATCGCGCTATACCGAAAATCAAAGATCAACGGGGTCGAATAGGCTACGCTGCGGTCAATCACGATGCCGCACCGGGCCGGTTCTAGATCATGGCCGATCCCTTTAACGCCCTCGCGCGCTTTCTGCTCGAAGGATCGCTCCCCCTAAATCCCGGCCGCCGGGAGGGTCAAGAGGATCCGAAATGGACGCCCGGCACCCGCGTCGTTGCCGAGGTTCGCGCCATCATCGATCCCACCCGAGCCCTCCTGCAAATCGGCGCGCAGGTGTTGGACGCACGGCTTCCTATACCCGTGAAGGTTGGCGAGCGCGTGCCGCTCAGAGTGGTCGAACTCTTCCCCAAACTCGTGTTCGCCCTCGATGCGGAGGAAGCACCCCCAGCGAGCCGCACCCAGGTCAGCATTAGCTCCGCAGCGCGGGTCATCGCGGAAGTTATACGCACCACAGAGCCGGGACAGGCCGGCAAACCCTTGCGCCTCACGGAGGCCTTGCCGCTGCCCCAGGGTAGGGCGCCCCAGCCGGAGGAAATCGCTCGCAGCTTGAAGCAAGCAGTGGAACGCAGCGGATTGTTCTACGAAAAACACCAAGCTCGTTGGATCTCGGGAGACTATCCTTTAGCGGAACTCGCGAGAGAACCCCAAGCGAAGCTCCACTGGCCATCCGCTACGCCCAGTCCGTCTTCAGCCCCCATGGCCTCGCGCGAGCCGGCTGTTCTCAATGCAGTGCCGGTAGCGGAAAAAGCCGCTGTCGCGGCCAGGGATGCCTCGGTGTCGCGAACTCCCTCCGAAGCGCCGCTGCGAGCGCAATTGGAACTGCTCGATGGCCGGCCCGTATTGGTTGCCATGTCCGGCTGGGAACGGCAAGATATACACTGGGAACTTCCCCAACGCGAGCGTGGCGGGGAGGGGCGGGCGGAAGAAATTTGGTCTACCCAACTACATCTGAGTTTCCCCCGTCTGGGTGCGGTGTCGGCACACCTTCGCTTGATCGATGGCAAGCTAACCCTGGCTTTAACGACCGCGTCCGGAGAGACACGCTCGGAACTGGTGGCTAGGCAAGACGCTTTGATGGATGCATTGAAGGGCGCGGGCTTGAATCTGTCCGGACTGGCCGTGACGTAACGCCATGGATGAAGAGCGCCGTTACGCCGTGGCCTTGGCTTACCGCAAGGACGATCAGGCTCCGAAGGTCGTGGCAAAGGGCCGTGGTTTTATCGCCGAAGAGATCATTGCTCGCGCCAAGGAGGCGGATATTTTCGTGCATGAATCTCCCGAATTGGTCTCCATGCTCATGCAAGTGGAGCTCGACCAGCATATCCCGCCTCAACTCTATCGCGCCATCGCGGAGTTGCTGGCCTGGTTATACCGCATCGAAAAAGAGGAGAGCCTGCCCGCGTTAGGTCCGCCTACGCTTCCCTAGCTCTGCAAGGCCTGCAGCAGATCGCTCTCCAAGCGAATCACCTTCCTCGTATTCTTCAAAACCTCGCCTGCCACGACGAAAGTATCTTCCGCGCGCTCGCCCATGGTGTTGATCTTGGCATTGTGCAAGTCAACCCCGTAGAGCACCAGCACACGTGCAATGCTGGACAGCAACCCGGGACGGTCCCCCGCCGTAACGGACAGGTAGTACGCGTTGCCGCGCTCATCGGGACGCAGGGATACCTCTGGGGACACGGGAAAGCTCTTCAAGCGCCGGCTGATTCGGCCCTTGACCGGGGGAGGAAGAGGGGCGTCGAGTTCCAGTAGCGAGTACAACTCGTGTTCGATGTAGTTAAGTAAATCGCGGTAGTTGGTCTCGTTGGGCGCCGGATTCATCACTTGGAAAGTATCCAAGGCGTAACCGTGCAAGGTGGTGTAGATGCGCGCCTCGATGATGGAGAACTGAACGCGTTCGAAGAAAGCGCAAATCTGAGCGAAGAGGTTCTTGCGGTCGGGTGTGTAGATCAATACTTGGATGCCTTCGCCCACGGGACTCACGCGGGCTTTCACTACGGGGACCGGGGTGTTGACGCGATAGTTGAGCACGCGGGTGTGCCATGCCACCTCACGCGCATCATGGCGTAGAAAGTAGGCGGTATCGAATTGCGCCCATAACTTCTCGTGAGCGCCGTCTGGCACGGCATAAAGCCTAAGTTTCTCCAAGGCGAGTTTCTGCCGTGACTGCAGGCGTTGGCCGCTGGGATCCCTATCGCCTCCGAGAAACCGGCGCGCGGACCAGAACAAGTCTTCCAGCAATTTTCCCTTCCAGGCGTTCCACACCTTGGGGCTTGTTCCACGAATATCCGCCACGGTGAGAAGGTAGAGCGCGATGAGGCGTCGTTCGTCGCGCACCAGCGTCGCGAAATCAGCAATGACCTTGGGATCGGCGAGATCTTCCTTCTGCGCGGTCGAAGACATCACCAGGTGCTGTCCCACCAACCAGCTCACGAGTTCGGTGTCCGCCTTTTCCATACCGTGGGAACGGCAAAAGCGCGCGGCATCGGCGCGGCCCAGAACGGAGTGATCACCCCCGCGCCCCTTGGCGATATCGTGAAAAAGGCCTGCGAGATAGAGCAATTCCGGTTTGTCGAACTCGCTCATCAGCCGGCTGCACAAAGGGTACTCGTGAGCCATCTCCGGTATGGCAAAGTGGCGCAGGTTACGCACCACCATGAGGATATGCTCATCGACGGCGTACACGTGATACAGGTCGTGCTGCATCTGGCCCACGACGCGGCCAAAGGCGGGGAGGTAGCGGCCCAACACGCCATAGCGATTCATGCGCCGCAAGGCGTGCGTGAGCCCGCCGCCGTGCTTGAACAGCCCTAGAAAAGCGTGTCGGTTAGCCGGATCGCGCCGAAAGCGATGATCGATAAGCCGGGTGCCGCGCCACAGGGCGCGCAGGGTACTGGCCGCCAGGCCTTTCAATTCGGGGTGTTGTTGCAAGATGCTAAAGCACTCCAACAGCGTGCTGGGTTGCCGCTCGAATACGAATTCGTCCTTCGTTTTCAGGTATTCATGTTCGACCACGAAACGCTCATTGATGGGGGTCGAGGGAGCCTCCGTGGAAGCATCGATACGCGTGCGAAGGTTATGCAACAAGACCTCGTTCAAGGCCGTCACCTCGCGCGCGGTACGAAAGTAGCGCTGCATCATGCGCTCGCTGCCCAGGCGCTGCGGCGTGTCTTCCAGGAAGAGCTGCTTCGCCAGCGGTGCTTGTAGATCGAACAACAAGCGGTCCTCTCGCCGTCCTGCCTGGTAGTGCAAACGGATGCGAAGGTTCTGCAGTACCGCTTCGTGCTGGCTGATGCGTTTGGCTTCGCTCGGGGTGAGTAATTGGTGTTCAGCCAGCGCATGCCAACTCGCACCGAGCGCCGCCGCGCTGCTCACCCACAATATGGTATTGAGGTCCCTTAGACCGCCCAGACCTTCTTTTACGTTGGGTTCGAGGTTTGCCGCCGTATCATTGAAGCGGTTGTGGCGCTGTTGTTGTTCCAGCAATTTCGCTTCGAGAAAGCGCTTGGCGTCCAGGCTGTGCATGACTTCTTCGGTGAGCTGTTTGAACAGTGCACGGCTGCCCGCGACCCATCTGGCTTCAAGCAAGGTGGTTTGTATGGTGATATCGCGCGCCGCTTCGTCCAGGCACTCAGAAACGCTTCGTATGCTATGACCCATCTCCAGTCCCATGTCCCAGATGGGCGCGACCAGGGCGCCCACTTGCTCGCGTAGCGCGTCGTCTTGTTCAGGCACCAGAATCAGCACGTCCACATCGGAGTGCGGGAACAGCGTACGGCGGGCGTATCCCCCTACCGCGACCAAGCTCAAGCCTCTGAAGACCCTCGCATCGCGCCACACACTTCGCAGCACGCGGTCCACCAAGGCAGCATGCCGGCGTAGAAGCGGGGCAGGGCGGCCGGTGCTCAAGAACGACGTCTTGAGCGCTGCCCGCTCACGGGAGACCAGTTCTCGGTAGTACGCGACCGGAAGGTGATTCAACGCAGTGCTATGCCGTTTGGCTAGAAACGGGGGCTTGTTGAACCGCGGACGGCGCAGGGGATCCCGCGGATACGGTGAGAATTTCGAAGCCGTCCTGTGTCACCAGAACCGTGTGCTCCCATTGCGCGGAGAGAGAGTGATCCTTGGTCACCACGGTCCAACCGTCGCCGAGAACTTTGATGCCGGCTTTCCCCGCATTGATCATCGGTTCAACCGTAAAGGTCATGCCGGGCTGCAACTTGACCCCGGTGTTCGGGCGCCCGTAGTGCAGGACTTGAGGCTCCTCATGAAACTTGCGCCCGATACCATGGCCGCAAAATTCCCGCACCACGCTGTATCCACGGTGCTCGGCGTAGCGCTGGATCGCGTAGCCGACATCGCCGAGATGGGCGCCCGGGCGCACGGACCGGATGCCCAACCACATGCACTCATAGGTCACATCGCACAAGCGCTTGGCCTGGATGGAGGGCTCCCCCACGGAGAACATGCGGCTGGTGTCGCCATGAAACCCGTCCTTGATGACCGTGATATCGACGTTAACGATGTCTCCGTTCTTAAGCCGCTTCTGTCCCGGAACACCATGGCACACCACGTGATTCACGGAGGTGCAAATGGATCGCGGAAACGGATGATAGCCCGGCGGTGCGTAGTGGAGCGGCGCCGGAATGGTGCCTTGTACGCGCACCATATACTCATGACAGAGGGCATCGACTTCATCGGTGGTCATGCCGGCTTTGATCTGGGGACCGATAAAGTCTAGAACTTCGGAGGCAAGACGGCCCGCGATGCGCATCTTCTCGATTTCATCGGGGGTTTTAAGGGTGACTGCCATAGGGAGCGGGACGAAAGGCGTGGTGGAAGACTATGCCGGATTCTACTGGACCGTGCCCCGCGTCTTCGATTGCATGCGGATGCCGCAGCGTTTAGAGTGCCCATCCATAGCGAGAATGAAACGGGGAGGAGCATGAAGATCACCGATATTCAGGTACACCATGAGTAGCACTCTGAAGGACCCATTGATCCAAAATTGAGTGTGATCAAAGCTTAAGGCGCAGGACCTTCTGATAACATCGCCTCTCACATTGCTCAGAAAGGCCTCACGATGCACGATCTCATCATCAAGAACGCTCAACTCTACGACGGACTAGGCTCCGCTCCGGGGCCGGGAAGTCTCGCGGTCCAAGACGGGCGCATCGCCGCCATCGGCGAGAACATCGGGCCGGCCAAAGAAATCATCGATGGGCAGGGCCTAGCGTTGATGCCGGGAATCATCGACAGCCACACGCATTACGACGCGCAAATCACTTGGGATCCCTTGGCCTCTCCCTCGCCTGCCCTGGGCGTTACGACGGTCATCATGGGCAATTGCGGTTTCAGCCTCGCACCTTGCCGGCCGGCGGACCGCGACATGAATTTGCGCAACCTCACCTACGTGGAAGGCATGTCACTGGACACCCTTCGCGCAGGGGTGAACTGGCGCTTCGAGAGCTTTCCGCAGTACCTCGATTTCATCCAAGACAACGGCGTTGGACCCAACGTCGCCGCCTACATCGGCCACTCCTCGGTACGGACTTGGGTCATGGGCGATGACGCCTCCAAACGCGCGGCGACCCAGGAGGAGATCGATGCCATGCGCCGCCTCATCATCGAAGGCCTGGAAGCGGGTGCCGTCGGACTCTCCAGCACCACGTCCTACCAGCACAACGGGGAGGGCGGTATTCCCATGCCTTCTCGGCTCGCCAAGGACGAGGAATTTCACGCCTTAGCGGGCACCTTGGGCGAAACAGGGCGCGGCATGTTCATGATGACCAAGTCCTCCGATACGCGAGCGCCGTGGTTGCAAGCGCTGGCCACCGCGGCCAAGCGTCCCTTTCTCGTGGCCGCCGTTTTGCACAATCCCCTCGTGCCCGACGCCGTGTTTGACGACATGCGCGGCGTGGCGGAAGGGCGGGCGCGTGGTCTGGATATGTATGGTGCGGTGTCGTGCTGCCAACTCAAGTTCGAGTTCAACATGCGCGAGCCCTACGTCTTCGAAGGCCTGCGTTCATGGAAACCCGCCATGGCAGTGCGGGGCGAGGGTGCAAGAGCGCTGTTCACCGATGCCGCATTCCGCCAGTGCGTGAAAGACGAACTCGCGGTGAAGGTGCGCCGCGTGTTCGCGGGGGATTGGGAGAAGGTGCACGTCGTGCAGGTCAGAGACGCGACGCACCATGCCTATGAAGGCCAAAGCATCGCCGGACTTGCCGCGAAGGATGGCAAACATCCCCTGGATTGGTTGCTCGATCTCTCCCTCGCGGAGGATCTGGACACGGTGTTTACTGCCGTACTGCTCAACTCCGACGAGGAAGCCGTGGCGCGGCTGCTGACGGACCGCAACAGCATCGTGACCTTGTCCGATGCGGGCGCGCATACCACCTTCTTCAGCGACGCCGCCTTCGGCTTGCATCTTCTGGGCTATTGGTCCAGAGACAAGGGGCTCATGTCCTTCGAGCGCGCGGTGCAGAAGCTCACCGGCGAGCAGGCCCACCTATTCGGCATCAAGGACCGGGGGGTGATTAAGGTGGGCGCGCACGCCGACTTGCTGCTAGTCGATCCCAAGACCGTGGGCCGAGGAGAGTCAAAGCGCTATTACGACTTTCCGGCTAGTGGAACCCGTCTCATCACTTCCGCCAAGGGGCTGCACGGGGTATGGGTGAACGGTACCCTCATCGCCGATGCAAACGGACTACGCTCGGATGCAGGGCGCCCAGGGCAGGTACTCCGGGATTTCATTCATTAAGGATTGCACTCGCCTTCAACGCAAACCGCCGATCTCGACCAGACCCGATCGAGCCGAAACCAGTCACTCATTACCTTGACCATGGGATCCACCGTCAAGCGTTCCACATCGATCCCGCGTTCTTGCAGAAAAACTCTGCAGCGCTGAAAGCAAGCTATGGGAGTTCATTGTGGCGCTAGAACCCCACCGCCTGCCCATCGCGTCTGGGCTCCGAACCCGCGACGTAGCCACCTTCCACTTTGTAGATGAGCTGGGCGCTGCCGTATTCCATGCTCCCCGGTTCGGTCATCACCACGCGATGCCCGCGCGCGCGCAGTCCTTCCGCCACGTGCGATGGCACGCTCGCTTCGAGCAATATTTCCCCGGTCTTTGCGATCTTCCAACGAGGACCGTCGGCGGCGGCTTGCGGATGTTGTTGGTAGTCCAGCGTGCGCACGGTCATTTGCAAATGACCTTGCGGTTGCATGTCCGCGCCCATGACGCCAAAGCTCATGACTGGTTGTCCGTCGCGGGTCATGAAGCAGGGGATGATGGTGTGGAAGGGACGCTTGCCACCAGCCACCTGGTTGGCGTGACCGGGTTGCAAGCTGAAACCCATGCCACGGTTTTGAAGGCTGATGCCGGTGCCAGGCACCACTACGCCTGAACCGAAGCCCGTATAGTTGGATTGAATGTACGAGACCATGTTGCCCTGCGCATCGGCGGCAGTGAGGTAGACGGTGTCAGAGGTCTTTGGCGACCCGGCGCCGAAATCGCCGGCGCGTTTGGGATCGATGAGATGGGCGCGCTGCTTGAGATAATCCGCGTTGAGCAGATCCGCCGCGCGCACTTTCATGGTACTGGGGTCGGATACGTAACGGTAGGCATCGGCGAAGGCCAGCTTCATGGCCTCGATCTGCAGGTGGAAGCTATCTACCGAATCCACTGCGTGTTGCGCGAGCTTCCATTCGCGCAGCATGCCTAGCGCCATCAAGGCCGCGATGCCTTGCCCATTGGGCGGAATTTCGTGAATGTGATGGTCCTTGTAAGCGACCTTGATGGGCTCAACCCAATCGGATTGGTGGGCGCTCAAGTCTGCCGTGGCCATGACGCCGCCATTGGCCGCGCAGTGGCGCGCGATCTTTTCGGCGAGTTCGCCGCGGTAGAAGGCTTCGCCTTTGGTTTGCGCGATGCGTTGTAAGGTCTTCGCTTGCTCGGGAAAACGGAATAGTTCGCCGGTGCGTGGTGCGCGTCCGCCGGGCATGAAGGCTTCGCGGAAGCCCGGCTGATGGTGCAAGCGCTCGATGGACCCCGCCCATTGCGCGGCGATCACGGGGGTGACCAGAAAGCCTTTGCTAGCGTACTCGATGGCGGGCTCGAACAAATCGGCGAATGGTAGGCGGCCGAAGCGTTGGGAGAGCGCTACCCACGCCGACACCGCGCCCGGTACCGTGACCGAATCCCACCCCTCCGTGGGCATGGCTTCGCGTCCGGCAAAGCGCGCGGGAGACCAGGCTGCGGGGGCGCGGCCCGATGCATTGAGCCCATGCAGCTGGTCCTGCACCCACACGAGAGCGAAGGCATCGCTGCCGATTCCGTTCATGGTGGGCTCCACCACGGTAAGGGTGATGGCACTTGCAACGATGGCATCTATGGCGTTACCGCCCTTGAGCATCATGCGCAAGCCCGCTTGCGCGGCCAGGGGCTGTGAAGCCGCCACGATGTTGCGCGCTAGTACCGGACTGCGGCGCGAGGCGTAGGGAAGATCGAAACTAAAACTCACGGGGCTTCCTTGAAGGCTTCTTCGCGTTTGCGGCGCAGAGTTGGTGTGACGGCGAGAATCACTAGCAGTGCCGCGACGGCGAGCAAGCTCGCGCTCAGCGGACGGGTGACGAATACGGTGGGGTCGCCACGCGAGATCAGCATGGCGCGGCGCAGGTTTTCTTCCATCATGGGACCCAACACAAATCCGAGGAGCAGCGGCGCGGGTTCGCAATCGAGCTTGATGAAGATATAGCCCAGAAATCCGAACAACACCGCAAGCCCCACATCGAAGGCGCTGTTCTGCAGGCTGTAGATGCCGATGCAGCACAACACCAAGATGGCGGGGAACAGCAAACGGTAGGGCACGGACAGCAACTTTACCCACATGCCGATCAAGGGAAGGTTCAAGATCACCAACACCAGATTACCGATCCACATGCTGGCGATGGTGCCCCAGAACAATTCAGGGCGTTCGGTCATCACTTGCGGGCCAGGGGTGATGCCATGAATCGTGAGCGCGCCCACCATCAAGGCCATCACCGCGTTCGAAGGTATGCCTAGCGTCAGGAGCGGAATAAAGGACGTTTGCGCACCCGCGTTGTTGGCGGCTTCGGGCGCGGCCACGCCTTCGATGGCGCCCTTGCCAAAGCGGGAGGGATCATCGGAGAGCTTCTTCTCCAGCGTGTAGGCGGCGAAGGAACCCAGCACGGCGCCTCCCCCGGGCAGGATGCCAAGCAGGGCGCCCAAGCCCGTCCCGCGCAAGATCGCTTTCCATGAACGCGAAATGTCGTCCTTTGTGGGCATCATGTTGCGAATTTGCGTCACGAATACCTCGCGCTGGGTGCCGCGCTCCAAATTGGCGATGATCTCGCCGAATCCGAAGATGCCCATGGCCACCACGACGAAACCGATTCCGTCCGTTAGGTTCGGCACCTCGAAGGTGTAGCGCATGAGCCCGGTGTTGACGTCCGCCCCGATGAGGCCTAGCAGCAGCCCGAGAATGATCATGGCAAGTGCCTTGAGCAAAGAGCCACGGGCGAGAATCACCGCCGCCATCAGACCTAATACCATCAGGGAGAAGTATTCGGCCGGGCCAAACTGGAAGGCGACTTCCGCCAACGGCGGAGCGAACATCGCCAGCACCAGGGTGGCGACGCAGCCTGCGAAAAAGCTGCCGATGGCGGCGACAGCGAGCGCGGGCCCGGCCCGGCCTTGTCGCGCCATCTGATAACCATCCAATGCCGTGACCACGGAGGAGGCTTCACCGGGAAGGTTGACCAGGATCGCGGTGGTAGAGCCGCCGTATTGCGCGCCGTAGTAGATGCCCGCCAGCATGATGAGGGCTGAGACAGGAGGCAGGGCGAAGGTGGCGGGCAACAACATGGCGATGGTGGCCACCGGCCCAATGCCGGGTAGCACACCCACCAAGGTGCCCAAGGCCACGCCCACGAAGCAGTACAGTAGATTGATGGGCGAGAGAGCCACATCGAAGCCCATGGCCAGGTTGGCGAATAGTTCCATAGCTTCAGCCCGGCCAGATCTTGAACGGCAGCGACAGACCGTATCCGAACAATCCGACGGAAAGCGCTAGCATGACCACGAGGAGCCCGGCAAGCTCCACGGGCTTGAAATGCTGATTGGCGAACGAACTAATGAGTACTACCGCGCCCACCGAAATGACCAATCCCAGCCAATCCACTGCGCCCGCGAAGAATGAGACGGCGCCCAGTACCAGCACCATGGCCTTGACGGCTACACCGCCAATGGGTTCGCCGTGGGTGACGATCCCGCGAATCACCAGAATGCCGCCCATCACGATGAGAATCCCGCCCAAAATGGTTGGAAAGTACCCCGCTCCCATGCGTACCGTGGTCCCCATGGGATAGCCTCGCCCGATGATGACGGCCGCAAGCCCAAAAGCCATGAATAGAAGGCCAGAATAGAAATCCTTCGGATTCTTGATCGCTGAAGCCATGCTCGCCTGCTCCCCCTTTTTATCGGGGCTATTGTTTCACAGGGCGAGTGTCTGGGGAAATACTTCCGTATGAGGGGGTAACAGGCTGTCGAATTTTCTTCGGCAATGATGGCGATCTACTGCGTGAAGCAACCCTCGGCGGCGGCCGCTTGGAGTACGACCCCCGTTCTCCGATCCTGGACGAAGACGGCTATCCCTAGTCCTTCGTGGCGAACATCGGCGGGCAATGGGATCTTCTGTTCTAGTTTCGTGATGCCATCGGGAGGGTTGAGAACCGGTCCCAAGAGGGCTCGCACGACGAAATCGTGTTGTAGGGTCTTACCCGCGTTCTCTCCCGAGGCCACCTTGCTGGTGATCGCGTTTTCGTAGACTGCGATGTAGGTCTCGCTGGCCTCGCCAGGTTGATCCAGGCTGGTATTGCCGCGCAGTTCGATCTCTCGGGTTGGGGTGAGGGCCGCCTGCGCGACGATGTGCGCACGCGCGCGCTCCTTATTGATGGGCCTGAGTCGCGCATTCAAACCATCGGCCGCATGGACAGGACGAACGTCCTTGCCGTCCAGCAGGAATTGTGGCGTATAGACGAAATCCGCCCGGTTGCGAGTGGAGGCCTGCTGCTGCCGCTGCGTGTACCGGCTGTGAGAGAAGCGGTCAGGCCAACCGAGTTGGTTCCAGTAGTCTACGTGGAAGGCCAGTGCAACAATCTGCTGGCCGGAGTAGGTCGTGCGTAAGCGGCTGAGCCAGCGGTCAGCGGGCGGACAGCTGCTGCACCCCTCCGAGGTATACAGCTCGAGCAATGCGAGCCGGTGACTGGGGCTACGCAGTTCGCACTGAGAGTTGGCAAGCATAGGTGTCAAGAGGACCGCTGCAACCAACGGCGTCGCGGCTCGGTGCATGAAGGAACGACGGGAGTAGCGAGGGAGCATGGGAAGTCCTATCTATGTCACGGGCGTTTCGATCCTTTCTGCTAACATCGCGCCCCTCATGCGAGGCTGGATGGGGCTTGCGCGCGGAAGAGGGGAGTTGCCTCGCGTGCACTCTGATACGGCGGTGGCGGCGTGTTGGATGCCGTGGGCGAGTCTCGGAAGAAACGGTCAGGCGATTTTTCGAACGTAATGGCGAAGTATTTTGTTGTCCATCCAAGAAATCCGCAAGGAAGACTTATTCAGCAAGCGGCCGAGATCGTCCGGCGGGGCGGAATCATCGTCTATCCAACGGATTCGAGCTATGCCCTCGGGTGCCATATTGGAGACAAGGCGGCTACGGAGCGATTGCGCAAAATACGCGGCATTGACGAACATCATCTTCTCACTCTGGTTTGTAGCGACTTGTCTGAAATTGCCCGCTACGCCGAAGTGGAAAACCGGTCCTATCGGATGCTGCGCGCGGCCACGCCGGGGAGTTATACCTTTATCTTGCGAGCGACCAAAGAAGTGCCGAAGCGGCTGCAACATCCTAAGCGGCGCACCATTGGCATCCGGGTCCCTGACCATGTGGTTGTGCGCGATTTGCTCAACGCCTTGGGAGAACCCCTGCTGAGCACCACCTTGACGATGCCGGGGGACGATCTCCCGTTGCATGATATGGACGAGATTCAAGAGCGCATGGACAACCAGGTGGATTGCATTATCGACGGCGGTGCTTGCGGGATAGAGCCGACCACTGTGGTGGATCTGTCCGCTGATTGGCCCGTACTGGTCAGGGCAGGCAAAGGGGATCCCAATATCTTCGGAGTGGCAGCGTGAATAGTATCGGCCCTTTGTTGCAGATGATCGCGCTATACGCCATACCGATCATCTTCGCCATTACCTTCCACGAAGCCGCGCACGGCTATGTAGCCAAGTATTTCGGTGACGACACCGCTCATCGCGAAGGCCGTATTAGCTTGAATCCCCTTCGGCACATCGATCCGATCGGTACGATTGCGGTGCCATTGGCGATTCTGGTCTTCAGCAAGCTCTCGGGGGTGAGTGCCCCTCTTTTTGGCTGGGCCAAGCCTGTCCCAGTGAATTTTAGAAATTTGCGCGATCCAAAGCGCGATATGCTCTGGGTGGCGGCCGCTGGGCCTGGGGCAAATCTGCTTATGGCCATGGGATGGGGTGCGGTCCTGGTCTTCGTGCAGTATCTTCCCTTCAATGCCTACTCCAATCCCATGATCGGAATATCCTATATGGGGATACAAATTAACGTGATGCTAATCGCCTTGAATTTGATTCCCCTACCTCCGCTAGACGGTGGCCGAATTGCCGTAAGCCTCCTGCCTGTTGGGCTGGCACGTCGCTTTGCTAAGATTGAACCTTTCGGCATCGCGGTGCTTATGATTTTGCTCTTCGCGCCCTCCGCGCTCAATCTGCCGCCTGTACTTTCTAGAATCATTGTTACTTTCGCAAGCATGATTTCGCAGTTTATTGTTTCTTTTTTCGGGATACGGTGAGGATTGCCCATGTTTCCTGATCGGGTGTTGTCGGGTATGCGTCCGACCGGGAGTTTGCATCTTGGCCACTTACACGGTGTGCTCAAGAATTGGATCAAACTCCAGCACGAGCACCCCTGTTTATTTTTCGTGGCCGACTGGCATGCGTTGACCACGCACTACGATTCGCCGCAGATGATCGAAGCCAACACTTGGGAAATGGTGACCGACTGGCTGGCCTCCGGTGTGGATCCTACGCAAGCTATCTTGTTCGTTCAATCCCGGGTCATGGAACACGCGGAATTGCATCTGCTGCTATCCATGATCACCCCATTGGGTTGGCTGGAACGGGTGCCAACCTATAAGGACCAGCAAGAGAAGTTGACCGACAAGGACTTGAGCACCTATGGCTTCCTGGGTTATCCGTTGTTGCAAAGCGCGGATATCCTAGTCTATCGCGCGACCCTGGTACCCGTTGGCGAGGATCAAGTCCCGCACATCGAGTTCACGCGCGAGATCGGACGGCGCTTCAACCACCTCTACGGCAAGGAGCCAGGCTATGAGGAGAAGGCCGAAGCGGCCATCAAGAAACTCGGCGGCCAACGTGCCAAACTCTATAAGGAATTGCGCAACAAGTATCAGGAGCAAGGCGGCGCTCAGCTCTTGGAAGCGGGCCGCGCGCTGCTTGCGGAAGCTCAGAATCTTGGTGTTACCGATCGCGGGCGATTGTTCGGGTACTTGGAAGGTGGCGGCAAGATGATCTTGTCGGAACCTGGCGCGCTCCTGACGGAAGCCTCGCGCATGCCGGGATTGGATGGCCAGAAGATGTCGAAGTCTTACCACAACACCATCTCTCTGCGCGAGGACGCCGGTAGTGTGACGAAGAAAGTTCGCACCATGCCCACGGACCCCGCTCGCATTCGCCGCACCGATCCCGGCGATCCGGAGAAGTGTCCGGTGTGGCAATTTCATTTGGTCTATTCGGATGACAAGACCAAGGATTGGGTGAAGCAAGGTTGCAAGAGCGCGGGGATTGGATGCCTGGAGTGTAAGCAACCGGTCATCGATGCGGTGTTGCGCGAACAAGAACCCATTCGGCGGCGCGCGCAGAGCTACCTGGATGATCCGAAACTAGTGCGAGACATTATCGACGACGGATGCGCTCGCGCGCGCAAGCTCGCCGGCGAAACCATGCGCGATGTGCGTGAGGTGATGGGATTGCCCCGCGCGTGAGTGGGCGCGCTACGCCTTTTGCTTCTCCCTCATTAAACGTTGCTTTTCTCGCTGCCAGTCGCGGTCCTTTTCCGTCTCCCTTTTGTCGTGTTGCTTCTTACCTTTGGCCAGACCTATTTCGAGCTTGATCCAACCCCGTTTGAGATGCAGATCCAAGGGAACGAGTGCGTAGCCCGCACGCTCGACTTTACCGATGAGCTCTTCCATCTCATCCTCTCGCATCAGAAGTTTCCTTGTGCGAGTAGGATCGGGATGCACGTGCGTGGATGCCGTTTGCAGGGCGGTGATGTGGCATCCAATAAGGTAGGCCGCGCCGCTCTTAATGACGACGTACGCCTCGCTGATTTGCACGTGTCCGGCGCGAATGGATTTCACCTCCCAACCTTCGAGCACGAGCCCTGCCTCGAAGCGCTCTTCGATAAAGTAGTTGTAAGAGGCCTTCTTGTTTTGAGCGAGGGACATGAAAGGTGACAGCAAGGGTGCGAGCGCGAGAGGGAGCTATTGTATCGGCAACGCTTCAAGACCCCGGAGCTTATTGCGAGGGCCGCCATGCCTGATGTGAACAAGTCCGCGCTAGTGGCTTACTCCGCCGAGAAAATCTATGGCTTGGTGGACGGTGTCGAGGACTACCCGGAATTCTTGCCCTGGTGCGGCGGGTCCACTGTCGAGCTGCGCTCGGGCAGTACGACGCGCGCGGAAATCCGTATTGACTATCACGGGATCAAGCAAGCGTTCAAGACGGAGAATCACAACACGCCTTTTTCGCTCATCCACATCCGCCTCGTGAGTGGCCCCTTCCGCTACCTCGAAGGCCATTGGCGCTTTCATTCCTTAGCCGCAGATGCTTGCAAAATTGAGTTCCGCTTGCACTATGAATTCTCAAGCCGGATCTTGGAAATGCTAGTGGGTCCGGTCTTTAGCTACATCGCCAATAGTTTTGTCGATGCTTTTCTCGGGCGCGCTGAGCAACTCTACGGGAAGCGGTAGTACATGAAGGTCGAAGTGGTCTATTCGCTAGCCCTGGATCAGCACATCGTGGCTCTCGATCTGCCGGAAGGCGCGACGGCCGAAGATGCGCTTCGGTGCTCGGGACTACTGGACCAGTTCCCCGAGATTGTGGGACACGCAATGGGTATATGGGGTAGGGCAGCGAAGTTGAGCGATCCGCTGCGAGATCAAGATCGTGTTGAGATCTACCGGCCCTTAGTGGCCGATCCCAAGGAGGCGAGGCGCTGGCGCGCCGCTAAAAAGGCGGGGGGAGCGGGGTTAACTTAAGGTGCGTCATGCCGGGTGAGGTATCCAAAAATCCCTAACTCTTGCACCAAGAGTCGGCGGATTTTTTTGCCTCGGCGAGTCCTTCGGAGATGCCGTTTTCATCGAGAAAGTATGGCTCGCCGTCGGGCCCCGTGCGGGTGATGCGACCGCCTCTTTCGTACAACTTCACGCGGCCTTGCGC
>JBKKAO010000353.1:0-4348 GCA_046714645.1 Burkholderiales bacterium
TGGCGGCAGAACGACGACCAATTTGGGTCCGGCTCCGCCGGCTTAGGGTCTATTAACCCGCAGTCCCGCTGTTTACTTCGGCGCCCTCGGGCCATCGTCTTGGCCGAGCACGCGCACATTCCCTTGTTCTATCCTCATTAGCCCGTTACTATTGGCACTCAGCAGTAGGGAGTGCTAATAAGCGTCGTCGCGGCACTCTATCCAACCAGAGTTGTTACATACTTTCAATCAGTTATAGAAAAGGAGAATTCCATGAAGATACGGCCATTGCATGACCGAGTCGTCGTGAAGCGTCTGGAAGAGGAGCGCAAAACCGCCTCCGGCATCGTTATCCCAGATACCGCAGCAGAGAAACCCGACTCTGGGGAGGTCCTGGCCGTGGGTTCCGGCAAAATCGGTGACGACGGCAAAGTCCGTCCCCTCGACGTCAAGAAGGGCGACAAAGTCCTGTTCGGCAAGTACTCCGGCCAGACCGTCAAGGTGGACGACATCGAGTATCTGGTGATGCGTGAAGAAGATCTGATGGGCGTCATCGAGGGCTAATTGGCCCACACCGCGGCCTCACACCCCACTATACCTACATACCTAATTTAGGAGACTTACATGGCAGCAAAGGACGTAAGGTTTCACGATAGCGCGCGCGCGCGCATCATGGCTGGAGTAAATGTTCTGGCCGACGCAGTGAAAGTAACTCTTGGCCCCAAGGGCCGCAATGTAGTGCTCGAGCGCTCCTTCGGCGCTCCGACCGTGACCAAGGACGGTGTTTCGGTCGCCAAGGAAATCGAACTGAAGGATAAGTTCGAGAATATGGGCGCGCAAATGGTCAAGGAAGTGGCTTCCAAGACCTCCGACATCGCCGGTGATGGCACCACCACCGCCACCGTGCTGGCCCAAGCCATCGTGCAGGAAGGCATGAAGTACGTGGCCGCCGGCATGAACCCCATGGACTTGAAGCGCGGCATCGACAAAGCGGTCATCGCCATCGTGGCCGAGCTGAAGAAAATCTCCAAGCCCTGCTCCACCAGCAAGGAAATCGCCCAGGTCGGCGCCATCTCCGCCAACGCCGATGACAACATCGGCAAGATCATCGCGGACGCCATGGACAAAGTCGGCAAGGAAGGCGTCATCACGGTCGAAGACGGTAAGAGCCTGAACAATGAGCTCGATGTCGTCGACGGCATGCAGTTCGACCGCGGCTATCTGTCGCCCTACTTCATCAACACCCCCGACAAGCAAAGCGCCATTCTGGACAACCCTTACGTTCTGCTGCACGACAAGAAGATCTCCAACATCCGTGATCTTCTGCCCATTCTGGAGCAAGTCGCTAAATCCGGGCGTCCTTTGCTGATCATCGCCGAGGAAGTGGAAGGCGAAGCGCTCGCTACCTTGGTGGTGAACAACCTCCGCGGCATCCTGAAGACCTGTGGCGTTAAGGCACCCGGCTTCGGTGACCGCCGCAAAGCCATGTTGGAAGACATCGCCGTGTTGACCGGCGGGACGGTGATCGCAGAGGAAGTAGGCCTCTCCCTGGAGAAAGCCACTTTGGCCGACCTCGGTCAAGCCAAGCGCATCGAAGTTGGCAAGGAAGAAACCACGATCATCGACGGATCCGGCGATGCCAAGCAAATCGAAGGCCGCGTCAAATCCGTCCGCCAGCAGATCGACGAGACCAGCAGCGATTACGACCGCGAAAAGCTGCAAGAGCGCGTCGCCAAATTGGCCGGCGGTGTGGCGTTGGTCAAAGTCGGCGCCGCCACCGAAGTCGAGATGAAAGAGAAGAAGGCCCGCGTGGAAGATGCATTGCACGCCACCCGTGCCGCCGTGGAAGAAGGTATCGTCCCCGGTGGTGGCGTGGCCTTCATCCGCGCCCGTAGCGCACTGTCCGGCCTCAAGGGTGAGAACCCCGATCAGGACGCCGGCATCAAGATCGTCATCCGCGCTCTGGAAGAGCCGCTGCGCATAATCGTGGCTAACGCCGGTGCCGAACCCTCCGTCGTCATGAACAAGGTTATGGAAGGCAAGGGCAGCTACGGCTATAACGCCGCGACCGAGCAGTATGGCGATTTGGTGGAAATGGGCGTGCTGGATCCCACCAAGGTTGCGCGCTGCGCTCTGCAGAACGCCGCCAGCGTGGCGGGCTTGATCCTGACCACCGACGCCATGATCGCTGAGTCCCCTAAAGAAGAAGGCCACGCCCATGGCGGAGGCGGCGGGCACGGCGGTATGGGTGGCATGGGTGGTATGGGCGGCATGGACATGTAAACGGGTCCATACCCTCAACAACACAAAAAAGCCCCGCCTCGTGCGGGGCTTTTTTTACCTACGCCTTCCCCGCAAGCACGTCCCTACGTCAGGCGTGTCATTTTTAGTACTATGTGGCGCGTCCTTGCGGCCACACACCGTTCGCTGGCGGTCTTCGCGGGGACACACAATCTATAAACTTCATTCGGGGAGAGCACCATGGCTGTAGCGTCCGCTGTTGGACAGATTGAAGTTCGGCCCATGACCGCTGACGAGAGGCGAGTTATTTTCGCCTCGTCTCTGGGCACCGTATTCGAGTGGTACGACTTTTACCTGTTCGGCGTCATGGCGGCCATCATCGCGAAGAACTTCTTCTCCGCGTTGGACGACTCTACCCGAGTCATCTTCACCTTACTGGCCTTCGCGGCAGGCTTCGCGGTACGCCCCTTCGGCGCCATCGTATTCGGACGCCTGGGTGATATGGTCGGCAGGAAATACACCTTCCTGATCACCATCATGATCATGGGTACTTCAACCTTCATCGTAGGCCTACTACCTACGTATGCGTCGGTAGGAATCGCGGCGCCGATCATTCTCATTGCCCTGCGCTTGCTGCAGGGCTTGGCATTAGGCGGCGAGTACGGGGGTGCGGCAACCTATGTGGCGGAACACGCGCCGCACGGAAAACGCGGTGCCTATACCGCCTGGATCCAAACCACGGCGACCGTCGGTCTCATGCTGGCGCTATTGGTCATTTTGGGGGTTCGCACGGCCATAGGCGAGGAAGCCTTCACGGCCTGGGGCTGGCGCATTCCCTACCTGCTTTCCGTCTTTCTGCTCGCGATCTCGGTATGGATTCGGCTGCAATTGAACGAATCCCCGGCCTTCCAACGCATGAAGAACGAAGGTAAGACCTCCAAAGCGCCCCTGACCGAATCCTTTGGCCAATGGGCAAACTTGAAGATCGTGATTCTCGCCTTGATCGGCCTGACAGCAGGCCAAGCGGTCGTCTGGTACACCGGGCAGTTCTACGCGCTGTTCTTCCTGGAGAAAATGGCCAAGGTAGACGGACCCACCGCGAACATCCTCATCGCCGTGAGCTTGATCATCGGCACCCCGTTCTTCCTGTTGTTCGGGTCTCTCTCGGACAAGATCGGGCGCAAGCCCATCATCATGGCGGGCTGCTTGATCGCGGCGTTGACCTACTTCCCGCTCTTCAAGGCGCTCACGCAATATGCCAATCCGGACTTGTCCGCGGCACAGACCAAGAGTCCGATCGTCGTCAATGCGGATCCTTCGGAATGCTCCTTCCAGTTCAACCCCACGGGGACGGTGAAGTTCACCTCCAGCTGCGACGTGGCGAAGGCCTACCTCGCGCAAAACGGACTGGATTATCACAACGAGGAGGCGGGACCGGGCACCGCCGCGGCAGTCAAAATCGGGGACAAGGTCATCGCGGCCTATGATGCCAAGGCGCCCAACGCCAAGGAAGAGGGCGCGCGCTTCAAGAAGGAAATGGATGCGGCGGTGAAAGAAGCGGGCTATCCATCCAAGGCCGATCCGGAGAAGATGAATAAGCCCATGTTGGTGCTGATCTTGACCATTATGGTCATCTACGTCACCATGGTCTACGGCCCCATCGCCGCGATGCTCGTCGAGATGTTTCCGACCCGCATCCGCTACACCTCCATGTCGCTGCCTTACCACATCGGCAACGGTTGGTTCGGCGGTTTCCTCCCCGCGACGGCCTTCGCCATCGTGGCCGCCAACGGCGACATCTACTCCGGGCTTTGGTATCCCATCGTGATTGCGGCCGCCACCTTCGTTATCGGGATGCTGTTCGTAAAAGAAACCAAGGACACAGATATTTATCGCCAGGACTAAGTATTAATATTCCCGGCGTGGAGGGCCCATCGTGGTCTCCAAAAGCTTTCGTTTTGCCTTTGGCGCGGCTAGAATGCGCGCCTTTCGCCGGTCGCTAAAGCGCGGGTGAGATGGCCAAGTAGCTCAGTTGGTAGAGCAGAGGACTGATAACACGCGAGGCTCAAGCCGAGCTTGTTACGGCGTAGACTAACCTTCAGGTTACGTCGAAGCCAAAATCCTTGTG
>JBKKAO010000354.1:0-2603 GCA_046714645.1 Burkholderiales bacterium
CCCGCCACGGAGTACACCTCGGAGATGCCTTCCATGGCGGCCAGTTTGTCCGCCACCTCTCCGACTCGAGCGCGGGCGATGTTCAGCAGTACGATCGCGTTAACCATATCAAGTTCTCCCGGAGGCGCTGTCTAAGGAAGGATCGCGAACGCGTTGAGCGGCGAGCCCGTCATGCCGCGCAAACGCAAGGGATTTAGCACCAACGAGAACGCATAGTCCTTGCGAGCCGCTAGCGCGCTTGAGAGTTCTTCCAGGTTCATGTTTTCGACGAGGTAGATTCCGTTACCGGCGATCAAGATACGATGGGCGGGAAAGATCGTACCTTTCTCTGGATAGACCTCATAGGTCAACTGATCGTCGCCGGTGAGGAAGATCTTTTTCTCGGCAAGCCACTTGGCGGCGCTCTCGCCCGGGCCGGGGCGAAGTCCCATGTACTTGACCTTGTCTCCGAAGAACTTTCCATAGCCGGTACGAATCAGCACTGAATCTCCGGCGCGCACTTCCACCTTCTGTGCCTTGGCAGTGGCTTCCAAGTCCGCGCCGGTGATTTCCTCGCCGGGGGCCAAGGCCTCCACGTTCTTGAACTTTGCTACGTCGAGCAAGACGGCGCGATTGACGAACTTCTCTTTGGGATAGGTTTCGATCCCCAGGGCAGTCAAGCCGTTAGGCATCTCGCTTTGTTCCCCGTCCAATCCGCCAAAGAGTTTCCCGTTATGGCCGATATGCCCGATGGCGTCGATGGTGGGCGCGCCGTGCTGGCCGCTAAAGAACATCATGTCGGAGGCGAAGGTCAGCTCGGGGATCCAACCTTTTGTCTGTTTGTGAGTGTTGGACAGCGAAGCCGCGAAAGGCGGATTGAAGGACAGCAGCGGCGAGCGCGCATCCCATACAAAGTTCAGCTCGATCACCTTCGCCGACTTGAGTGCCGAGATCAAAGGATCATCGGCGTTGGCAGGGTTAGTCGTGGCCGCACAAGCGATCGCAGCAGCGATGAGTGCGGATTTTCCAAGATTCATTTTTTCCTCCGAATGAGTAAAATTTGGACGACGCGACAATGTAGCCAATGTAGCCCAATTAGCCAATGTAGCCCAATGTAGCATCTCTTAATGGCCTAGGATCCTAGGAAGCCAAGTCGCGATGCCGGGCACGAACAAGACTAAGCATAACCTCAGCAATCCGAGCAGAACGTAAGGGCGTCACCGCGCCGAAAATGTCGCGCGTGGTGATCTCCTTAGGCGCCACGCCGCGCATGGTGAAGAGCAGCATGCCGAAAGGCGGCGTGAGAAGACCTAAATGCATGCAGATTAGGAACAGCACACCGAACCACAGTGGATCGAAATGGAAGTGCTGCACCAAGGGCATGAAGAAGGGCAAGGTGATCAGCATCATGCTTACTTGATCGACGAAACAACCCGACACCAGCAGGATCGCCATCATGCCTAGGATCACCGCCATGGGCGGCAGGGACCCATCTTGAACCAGGGATACGAGTCCATCGGTGGCACCGGAAAACGAAAGGATCTGCGAGAATGTCGTGGCCCCCACGATGATGAAAAGGATGATGCCGGAGATGGCCGCCGTTCCTCGCAATGCCTGCATCAAGTTCGAAATGCTCAACGCTCTGTAGCACGCGGCCACGAAGATCGTGGCCGCCACACCCACTGCGGCCGACTCGGTGGGTGTGGCCCAACCGGCGGACATGGCGGAGATGACAACGACGAAAATCAGCAGCAGCGGGATGACGTAGAGGACCAGCGGCCGCCACCTCGCCCAGCCGATCGCTCCCGAATGCGCAAAGCGTGGCGCCAGACCGGGATTCATGCAAGCGCGCAACATGATGTAACCCACGAAGATCACGGCCAATAGCAGGCCCGGCACCACGCCAGCGATCAACAAGCCCGAAATAGAGATCCCCGCCAGGCTACCGAGCAGCACCGTCAGCGCGGAGGGCGGAATCAGCATGTCCACGCCGCCGATGGCCATGATGGGTCCCATGGCCATTCTGGGGTGATAGCCCCGGCGCAGCATCTCCGGCAGCAGCAGGCTGCCCAGCAGCGCGGTGGTGGCGACGGTCGATCCGGAGATGGCCGAGAACACGGTGCCCGCCACCACGGCGACCACCGACAAGCGCCCGGGCACGCGCCAGATCAGATTGTCGAAGGCGTCTATGGCCTTCATCGCCACCCCGGTGTGAAACAGCACTTCCCCCATCAACACGAAAAACGGAATGGGGGTGAGAGAAAAGTTGGTGATGGATGCCAGGCTGTTGCGCACCACCTGCATCACCCCGGGTTCGCCGCCCAGATAGAGCACGGCGCCCACCAAGTTGATGGCGAGAAAGGCGAAGCCCGCCGGCAGCCCGATGAGCAAGAGCAGCGTCAACACGCCGAACAGAAGACAAAGGGTCTGCCACCACGCCATGAACTAAACGTGCTCCCGGTGCGTGCCGCGAGCGAACAATCGCCGCGCGGACTCGATCCCCAGCGAAATTGCTTCTTATGGCGAAGTGGCCGATGCTTGGTGGCCCATAAAGGATGTCGATGCAGCGGCAGTGGAACGTTCACTCGAGGTATTCGCGAAGGCTGAGTAGTCTCACCCCGCCG
>JBKKAO010000355.1:0-10501 GCA_046714645.1 Burkholderiales bacterium
CTGCGCACGGCGTGGAAGCGGGTGGGTGAGCTTAACTCGGCCCTGAACTCCGCCATCGAGGAGACTCTCGAAGCCTCCCGGCGAGGCAGCGACCGAACGTCCAAACGGGAACTTGAGAAGGCCTTCCAACTCTCCGGAGAGATCCTGGAGTTGTTGGTCGCGTCTACCCTGCGGGAGCTGGCTTTCGCACTACGGGCCCGGCAACAGACCCTGTCCGAACGTTACGAACGTGACTTGCTGGAGGCGGCACAAGTCAGCCGTTGCGCCGTTCGTATCTGCGACAACACGATCATCGAATGCGATGCGGGGTTCGCCACGCTCTTTGGGCGAAAGCGAGCCGAAGTCCGCCACGCGGACGCCAGGAATCTCATCGGAGAGGCCGCCTTTGACCGCTTGGCCACGAGCGCCATAGCAGGTCGGCCCCATCGCGTGGACTTACGCGTTCCCAAGGCCAATGGGGAATACCGCATTCTTGAGTTGGTGGCCTACGCCTCCCCACCCAATGCTCCCGAGTTGTTGGATTTTCTCGTGGTGGACAGCACCCGAGCCGTGCATGACGCCCAGCAGCGCAAGCTTCTATCCACAGCCATCGAGGCCTCGGACCAGATCGTGATGATCACCGACGCCCTCCAGCGCATCGTCTACGTGAATCCGGCCTTCGAGAACATAACCGGCTACAAGGAAGCCGACGTGTTGGGCCGTTCGCCGCACTTTTTACAAGGTGCCGCGACCAACCAGGCGACTCGCGCCACCTTGCGCGAGGCCATCGGAAGCGGGCGCGCAGCCCACGCGGAGATTCTTAACTACCGCAAGAACGGCAAAGCCTATTGGGTCGACCTCGCGGTCGTGCCGGTAAATGGCATCGAGGGAGAGGTGAGCCACTGGGTCGCCATGCAGCGTGATATCACTGAACGCAAAGCCCAGGAACAAGAGATTACCCGGCTCGCCATGGAGGATTTTCTCACCGGCTTGCCCAATCGCCGGGCGGCCGAAGCCAGGCTCGCCATCGAATGGAACCGGGCACGCCGCGAAAGTGGGGGCTTCGCCCTGGCCATTGCCGATATCGATCGCTTCAAGTTGGTGAACGACCAGTACGGACACCATGTCGGTGACTTGGCGTTGGCGCATGTCGCGAAGACGCTGGCGGACAATATGCGCGGGGGTGACTGGATCGCGCGCTGGGGCGGCGAAGAGTTCCTCATTTGCTACCACGATCTGGACGCCAAGGGCGCTTTCATCGCTGGTGAGCGTGCGCGCAAACTGGTGAAGTCGAAGCCCCTTAAATCACCCCAAGGCGAACTGCCCATCACCATCAGCATGGGCGTGTGCCTGTACCAGGGAGATCTGGATTCTCTGAAGACCATGCTCGAACGAGCGGACTCTCTACTCTACGACGCCAAGCGCACCGGACGCGACCGGGTCATGTGCACGGGCGCCGAAGAGCGGCGCCATAAGGGTGTGTGGGATGGGCCGCAAGTGCAATGCGCGCTCGATGAGCGCCGCGTCGTGGCGGCCTACCAGCCCATCGTGGATCTGCGCACGGGAGAGACGGTCGCCGAAGAAGCGCTCGCGCGCATCGTCACGCGCGAGGGCGCGGTGGTGGCCGCGGAGCAGTTCATTGGCGCAGCCGAGTCCTTGCACTTGGTGTCGCAAGTCGATGAGCGGATTTCCACTCTCGCGCTCGCCCGTCCAATGACGGATTCGAATCAGACGCGCTTCATCAACCTGTCCAGCCAGTTCCTTTCCGATTTAGACCAAGTGCAAGACTTGGTTGCGAGAGTGGGGGCCCAGGGCAAACGCAAATCTCATCTCGTGGCGGAAATCAGCGAACGCCAACCCGGCGAGATCGCCATGATGAAGAAGCATCTGCGGCCGCTCATCGACGCGGGATTCCGCGTCGCGGTCGACGACTTCGGTAGCGGGGCGTCCTCGTTCCTCTATTTGGCGGAACTGCCGGTGCACTTCCTTAAGATCGAGGGGTGGATGGTCAAACGTATCGTGGCGGACCGGCGCGTGCGCCAACTGATCGGCGCCATCGCCAACACCGCACATTCACTCAACGTCCGCACTGTGGCCGAATGCGTCGAGAACGCCGAGACCGCGCAAGTGTTATGCGATCTGGGCGTAGATTGGGCCCAAGGTTATTTCTTCGCCAAGCCGGCGTTGGACGGGGAAAGTAAGATCGAGCGAACAGCGAAGGCTGCTTAGGACTGCGGTCTACTGACCAACCCCCTGTGACCTTTTGGTTCCGGCGTACCTAAAGGTTAGTCTCCACCGAAAGGTCAAGGCGTTCTTCGGTTACTGACCGAAAAACTCCTTGACCTTTTCCATCCAGCCTTTAGCGCGGGGATTATGGTTTACGCCATCGCGCTCATTGATTTCCTCGAACTCTTCCAGTAACTCTTTCTGCCGTGGCGTGAGCTTTACCGGTGTTTCGACCACTACCCGGCACAGCAGGTCGCCAAAGTGCTGGCTGCGCACGCCCTTGATGCCTTTTCCACGCAAGCGGAATACTTGGCCGCTCTGGGTCTCCAAGGGGACCTTGATCTTGGCCGCGCCGTCAAGGGTCGGAATCTCAATCTCTCCGCCCAGCGCGGCAATGACGATGGACACGGGCATTTCGCAAATGAGATCGTTCTCCTCGCGTGTGAATACGGAGTGCTGCTTGACGCGGATAACCACGTAGAGATCTCCCGGCGGGCCGCCATTTACGCCTGACTCGCCCTCGCCCGACAAGCGGATGCGATCGCCTTCATCCACGCCAGCGGGAATCTTCACCGAAAGGGTCTTTTGCTTCTTGACACGACCCGCACCTTGGCAAGGGTTGCACGGATCGCGAATCATCTTGCCGGTTCCGTGGCAGCGGGGGCAGGTTTGCTGCAAGGAAAAGAAGCCTTGCTGTATGCGAACCTGTCCTTGGCCTTGGCACGTGGAGCAGGTGGTGGGTTGGGTGCCAGGTTTTGCCCCCGTCCCGTGACAGGTCTCGCATTCTTCCAAGGTGGGAACGCGGATCTTGGTCTCGGTGCCGCGCGCGGCTTCTTCCAACGAGATTTCTAGGTTGTAACGCAGGTCGGCTCCGCGATAGACGCTGGAGCGCGCGCGGCCACCGCCACCGAAAATCTCACCGAAAATGTCGCCGAAGGCGTCGGCGAATCCGCCCGCGCCGGCCGCGCCGGCGCCCATGCCTGCTTGCGGGTCTACTCCCGCGTGTCCGAAGCGATCATAAGCGGCGCGTTTCTCCCCGTCAGAAAGGACTTCATAGGCTTCCTTCGCCTCCTTGAACTTTTCCTCTGCCTTAGAATTATCCGGATTGCGATCCGGATGGAATTTCATCGCGTTCTTGCGATAGGATTTTTTGATATCTTCGTCGGAAGCGTCGCGATTAACACCGAGCACTTCGTAGTAGTCGCGTTTGGCCATCGTATCTGAGGGGCTAGGATCTGGGATCTATTGGGGCAGGGAAGACGACAAAGGGGTGAAGCGCATTTCACGCCTCACCCCTCACGCCTCACGCCCGCCGAGATTACTTCTTGTCTTTGACTTCCTCAAACTCAGCATCCACCACGTCGCCTTCGTCCGTGGTCTTGCTGTTCTTTTCCCCGCCGCCACCGGCGGGCGCGCCTTGGGCGGCGCCGGCATCGGCGTACATCTTCTCGCCCAGCTTTTGCGAGGCCATCGCTAAGGCTTGCGTCTTGGCTTCGATGGTGGCTTTGTCGCCGCCTTTCATGGCTTCCTCGGCCTCCTTAATGGCGGCCTCGATCTTGGATTTTTCATCGGCGCCGATCTTCTCACCATGTTCCACCAGCGATTTCTTCACCATGTGCACCATGCTGTCGCACTGATTGCGGGCGTCCACTAGCTCGCGCGCTTGGCGGTCTTCTTCCGCGTGCAACTCGGCGTCCTTGACCATCTTTTGGATCTCTTCTTCCGAGAGTCCTGAGTTGGCAGTGATCTTAATCTTGTTCTCCTTGCCGGTGGCTTTATCCCTGGCGGAGACGTGCAAGATCCCGTTGGCGTCGATGTCGAAGGTCACCTCGATCTGCGGAATGCCGCGCCCCGCCGGTGGGATACCTTCCAGGTTGAATTGGCCTAGGCTCTTGTTTCCGGAAGCGATGTCGCGCTCTCCTTGCAGTACATGAATGGTTACCGCCGACTGATTGTCTTCCGCCGTGGAGAATACGTTCGTCGCCTTGGTCGGGATCGTGGTGTTCTTCTGAATGAGTTTGGTCATGACGCTGCCCAGAGTTTCAATACCCAGGGACAGCGGCGTCACGTCGAGCAACAGCACGTCTTTCACTTCGCCTTTCAACACGCCGCCTTGAATGGCCGCACCGATGGCGACGGCTTCATCCGGGTTCACGTCCTTACGCGGTTCCTTGCCGAAGATCTCCTTGACCTTTTCCTGCACCTTGGGCATGCGGGTCATGCCGCCCACCAGAATCACGTCGTCGATATCCGAGAGCTTGACGTTGGAATCCTTGATGGCCACCTCGCAGGGTTTGGCGGTCTTGAGAATGAGATCTTCCACCAGGCTTTCGAACTTGGCGCGCGTGATCTTCATGGCCAGGTGTTTGGGCCCGTTCTGGTCCATGGTGATGTAGGGCAGGTTGATCTCGGTCTGCTGCGTGGAGGAGAGTTCTATTTTGGCTTTCTCCGCCGCTTCTTTTAGGCGCTGAAGCGCCAGTATGTCCCTGCGCAGATCCACGCCTTGCTCGCGCTTGAACTCGTCGGCTACATAGTCCATCAGGCGCTGGTCGAAATCCTCGCCGCCCAAGAAGGTGTCGCCATTGGTGGCCAACACTTCAAACTGGTGCTCGCCTTCCACCTCGGCTATCTCGATGATGGAAACATCGAAGGTACCCCCGCCCAAGTCGTAAATCGCGATCTTGCGGTCGCCCTTCTTCTTGTCCATGCCGAAGGCAAGCGCCGCGGCCGTGGGCTCGTTGATGATGCGCTTGACGTCCAGGCCCGCGATGCGGCCGGCGTCCTTGGTGGCTTGGCGCTGCGAATCGTTGAAGTAGGCGGGTACGGTGATGACGGCCTCCGTAACCGGTTCACCTAGGTAGTCCTCGGCGGTCTTTTTCATCTTCATCAAGACTTGCGCGGAGATCTCCGGCGGGGCCATTTTCTTGCCGCGTACTTCGACCCAGGCGTCACCATTGGGCGCTTCCACGATCTTGTAGGGGACGGACTTGACGGTCTTGGCGACTTCGTTTTCCTTGAATTTGCGGCCTACCAGACGCTTGGACACATAGATGGTGTTCTGCGGATTGGTCACCGCTTGTCGCTTGGCGGACGCTCCGGTCAGGATTTCACCGTCGTCCGCGTAGGCGACGATAGAAGGGGTCGTGCGCGCGCCCTCGGAGTTTTCAATGACCTTGGGTTGGCCGTTCTCCATGATGGATACGCAGGAGTTGGTGGTGCCCAAGTCGATGCCGATGATCTTTGCCATACTGGTTCCTTGATTCAGAAAGATTGCTATTGAGGCTTAACGTTGGGGATAAAGGAGTATTTTCAAGCTTTGGCCTTGGACACTGTGACCAGCGCGGGGCGGAGAATACGGTCATTGAGCATATAGCCCTTCTGAAAGACATGCAGCACCGTATTGGGGGCTTGATCGGACTCGACCGCCGTCATGGCCTGATGGCGGTGGGGATCGAACTTCTCGCCGGCAGGGTTGATCTCCTTGATGCCGGACTTGTCGAAACAGGCGTTTAGTTGTTTGAGCGTGAGTTCAACGCCTTCGCGCAGAGATTCGATAGTGATGTTCTCCGTATTGAGGGCAGCTTCGAGGCTATCTTTTACCGGAACCAGCGCGGACGAAAACCCCTCCAGCGCATACTTGTGGGCATTGGCGATATCGGCCTGGGCGCGTTTGCGGACATTGTCGGCTTCCGCCTTGGCTCGCAGCCAGGCATCGTGATGCTCCTGCGCCTGAAGCTCGGCTCGCTTGAGCATGTCTTCCAGGCTGGGGATGGCTTCGGCTATCTCGGCCGCGTCCGTCCCTTCGGACGGGGACGATGCCGGCTCCTCGGTGGGCGGGGCAACCACAGGTTCTTGATGTTGCATTACAGGATCTCTCGTTAGACCCTGCCGGAATTGGGGGCTCGAATGACAGTTTCAAGGGAAAACTTCATTTTCGAACAAAAAATTCTAACCTCGTTCACCGGCGGGATCGTGACCTCTAGCGCGCTGCACAACGCTTTCTCCAGCACGCACGGGATCCAAAAAGTGCTACGGGATTTGGTCGGCACGCGCGTTGCGATACGTAAGCTTGAGCTGTTGTATCGAATCTGTTTGTTGTGGGTGGGATTCGAAAAAAACCGAAGAAACAATAGCTTCAGGATTTGCTCTCTCCGAAGCGATGCACCAAGGCAAGGCATTCACGCACTTGGGTGCTTCGAGCCGGGGCGTGCGGATCGCTCAAGCGAGTCGGATGCGCAAGAGTTCGGGGGAGGACATTTCCTTGTTACTGGAGAGAATCCATGTTTCCTCGAGCAATTGGTGTGGCTTTGATTTGCGTGTGCTCATTCTCCGCCGTGGCGGATTCCGTAGAGGTATTCAACGTTGCTCGCTCTAGCATCGCGAAACTGGTGGCGGCTGGTGCCAACGGGCGCCATTACTTCGGGTCTGGGGTGGCCTTGCCCGGTGGCAATCTGATCACCAACTGTCACGTAACCCAGCAGGCCAAGAGCGTCACCCTCGTGCAAGGTGATGCGCCTTCAAACGCCAGCTCACAAGCGAGTGACGTGGTTCATGATCTTTGTGTGCTGAGTTTCCCGAACATGCGCATGAAGCCTGCAACATTGCGGGACTCGCGAACCCTCAAGTTGGGCGAAGCCGTCTATGCGCTCGGATTCAACCGGGGGCTCGGGCTGACCTATCAGGATGGATATGTTGAGGAGCTATTTCACCTCGACGGGGGAGTGGTGATCCGGACTTCAGCCGCATTTACCACGGGCGCCTCCGGCGGAGGGCTGTTCGATGCGCAAGGTAAGCTAGTGGGCATTCTGACTTTCTTACGGATCGTGGCCGGCCAGGAACCCAGTTACTACGCGGTCCCAGTGGAATGGATTCATTTCGCCGCTGCCCTGCGAACGAGTGCTGTTTCTCCGCGGGAAGGCACGCCATTTTGGGCGGAGCCATTGGATCACCAACCTCTCTTCTTGAAAGCTGCCACGCTCGAGGTTGAGGGCCGTTGGGCGGAATTACTCTCCCTCGCGCGTGAATGGACGCAACGCGATCCCGGTGATGGGCACGCCTGGGCCAGCCTCGGCCGGGGTCTGCTTCATGAAGGCGACTCGGTCATGGCCGAGGATGCTTTTCGCCGCGCAGCCGAGCGCGGCGTGAGCAGGGCATCGATCCCTTGACGAAGCGGTTCGGCGATGTGCCTAACAAAAAGGCGGCCCAAGAGCTGCCTTTCGTCGCGGAGCAAGGACGCCTAGCTAGCTTCCACGGCTTGGCGCTGCTCCCCGAGTCCGTCGATGCCCAGGCGCATCACGTCACCGCCTTTCAGAAATACGGGACTGGGTTTGATCCCCATACCCACACCGGGAGGCGTACCGGTAATGACCACATCGCCTGGCAGCAGGGTCATACAGTAGGACACGTAGGCAATCAGCTTCTTCACCGGAAAGATCATGGTGCTGGTGTTACCCGATTGCATGCGCTTGCCATTGACTTCGAGCCACATGGAGAGATTTTGTGGTTCGGCGATTTCGTCCTTGGTTACGAGCCAAGGTCCTAGCGGACAGAAGGTGTCGAAGCCCTTGCCCTTATCCCAAGTAGGGCCGTGCTCGATCTGCCACTCACGTTCGGAGACGTCGTTGCAGATCATGTAGCCCGCGACGTAGTCCAACGCATCGGCTTCCGACACGCTGCGCGCCGTCTTGCCGATGACGAAGGCCAGTTCCACTTCCCAATCGCTTTTCTTGGATCCCTTGGGCATGACTACCGTGTCGTTGGGTCCGTTCACGGCGGTAGTCGCCTTCATGAAGATGATGGGTTCAGCGGGAATCGGCTGGCCCGCTTCCTTGGCGTGATCGGAGTAATTCAACCCAATGGCGACCACTTTGCTCGGTGTGGCCACGGGAGCACCCATGCGCGGGTTGCCCGCGACTTTGGGCAGGCTGTTTACATCCAAACCGCGAATCTTGGCCAGGCCTTCCGGGGTGATGGTGGAGCCATCGACATCTTTGATGATGCCCGACAGGTCGCGAATCGCGCCGGTGGAATCCAGAATGCCGGGTTTTTCCACACCGGACGCGCCATAACGAACGAGTTTCATAGGTTCTCCTCAGGTTTGTTCGTCGAAGAAAGGACGGCGCGCCACGCTAGAGCGTGATGCCTCCGTCGATAAGAACAGTCTGCCCGGTCATGAACACCGATTCATCCGAGCCCAAGTACACACACAGCTGCGCAATCTCCTCCGCGTTACCGAGGCGTCCCATGGGCTGCCGGGCGATGAAATCCTTGCGTGCTTGCCCGGGATCGGCATAGGCGTTGATGCGATCATCCAGCGATGGCGTATCCACGGTGCCTGGGCACACGGCATTACAGCGAATGGCGCGCTTGATGTAATCCGCCGCCACGGATTTGGTGAGTCCGATCAGCGCAGCTTTAGTGGCGCCGTAGACGAAACGATTGGGAATGCCTTTAATGCTGCCCGCGACCGAGGCAATGTTCACGATGGATCCGCCGCCTTGTTCCAACATCCTGGGCAGGAAGGCGCGAATCATTTTAAACTGGCTACGCACATTCAAATTGAAGGCGAAATCCCACTCCTTGTCCGTGCATTCCATGATGGTGCCGTTGTGTACGAAGCCGGCGCAGTTGACCAAGACGTTTGGGGCGAGCGAAGCGGCAATTTCGGTAATGGCGCCGTCGTCTAACACGTCGAGCGTGCGAACCTCGATGCCGTGGCTACCGCTTAGCTGCTTGAGCTTCTCGGTATTGAGATCCGTCGCCACCACACGCGCGCCTTCGCGTGCGTAGGCTATCGCCGTTGCGCGCCCGATTCCCTGTGCCGCCGCGGTTACTAACGCGAGCTTTCCGCTGAGTCTTCCCACTGTGTGCGTCCCTGGCATGTCTTCTGGCGAAGCATTTTGCCACAGACCCCACACAGACCCCAGCATTGGAAGATAACCCGCTAAAGAGCGTAGGACTATGCGTGCGAAATCCAAGGCTGCGGCGCTGATTAGGCGTGCCCCCCGGCGAATAGCGGTCATGCAGAGTTGGCAAACTCGCCGTGTAACGCGCACTTCCGCGACATCGCCGAGCGTGTCAAGCGCGCTTTCTTAGAGGTCATGGCAGGCGTAGACTGATGAAATAGTGGTTCTGAAGCCTGGATAGGAAAACATGAGTGCATTAATCTCGGAGGTCATCGAGCACCCCCTGGATGCCGAAACGCTGTCCGCGCGATGGCGAGAGATTCTGGAAGATCCACGTTTTGCAAACTTTGTTGGGAAGCTAGATCTGGATCGGTGGGGGAGAATCGTCGTGTCACCTGTTAGTACCGAGCACGGGGGGCTTGCCGGGGAGTTGTCCCACTTGCTGCGCTCACAGTTGGGCGGCCGCACGCTCGTCGAAGCGGGTGTGCGAACCAAGGAGGGAGTGTTTGCGCCGGACGTTGCTTGGTGCTCGGAAGGTTACTGGAACGAACGGCGCGAGCAGTCACCCCTTGAAGCCGCCCCCGAGCTTTGTATGGAGATTGCATCACCTTCGAATACGCTGAGAGATTTGCGTACGAAAGCCAAGTCATATATCGAAGCGGGTGCCGTGGAGTCCTGGATATTGTTTCCGCGTTCCAAGCGCGTCGAGTGTCACGGGAAAGACGGTTTGATAAAGACTTCTTCCTTTGCCGTCGATCTATCCACGCTATTCAATTGAAAGTCTATCAGTCGTCCAGGAAGCCCTCTAGTGTAAAAGCGCGCACAAGGTACACGTCGATAGTGCGTACGAGATCCGCCATCCGGAATCACGAACGGAATCCGCCGGTCAGTGATCTGCTTCAATGCCAGCAATAGCGAGAAGTAGGGTCGGAAGTAGGGGTCGCGTCTTGACTTATCATTTTGATCTCGCCGTGAGTTAGTCGGCAAGATCTGCTCGAAGTAGCTGGTCGCCACTAGCCGTGCTTGCTTATGGTCGTAGTGCTTATGGCGCGCTATGGCCCAACCCCCATTCGACATGGCGCGGCGCCGCCTCTCGCGCTGATGCACAGTGCCAAGCGTAGAATCAAAGTTCAGATTTAGATTCTTTGGGTTCTTTGGGGCGCGAAGTGCCGGCACCAAGCACGCAACCATTGAGACGCAGGGGTTCGCCGTTTCTGGAGGGAGGTCATTGATGACGCGAGTTCAGCTCACGCTGAAGAGTATCCGTGCACGCCCTGTCGCGGTGCCCTTGAGACGGCCGGTTGTTTCGAAGGTTGGCCTGTTTCGAGACTGGCCCATCATTCTGATCGACCTCTATACCAACGAAGGGGTTGTGGGGCATAGCTACCTCG
>JBKKAO010000356.1:0-5835 GCA_046714645.1 Burkholderiales bacterium
ATATGGGCCTGCCGGTTCTGGTTCGCGGTGATGGCCGCCGTCAGTTGGATCGTCGTCGCCAGCGGCCGGAACTCCATGATGGCGGTCTTGATTCCTTCCTTGGTGGCTTGCTCCGGGGTGAGGGCGACAGCGTTTTCCTCGTTATGCCCTTCCTCACCGCCATGACCGTCGCCGTCCTTGTGGCCTTGCTCGCCGTGCGTACCATGCTGCTCCTTTGACGCTACCTGTTCGCTGGAAGCGGAGGCAGGGGCGTTGGAATTGCTGTCGCCGCACGCGCAGATGAGGCCCGTCAACATCAAGACAAACATCGCGGAAAGAAAATGGGTTCTCATGAATGTTCTCTTCAAAATAACAGTCATCAGCGTATGATGGGTGGCCATCCGGCGGTAGCCTCGAGATCCGCTTGCAGCAAGCGCAGAGTCGCGCGCGCCTCTACCAGATCCCGCTGACCATCGAGTACTTGGCGCTGCGCGAGGATCCATGCGGAGACACCGATCGCTCCGGCTTGCAAGGAGGTTTGAGATAGACGCAGGTTCTCCTCCAGGCGCGGCACGACGGTCTCCTGCAGGCGCGCGACGCGCACCTTGAGTTTCTCGTACCGGTCCCAAAGGGCGAGCAATTCAATGCGCGTATTGCGTTGTGTCGCGGAACGATCGATGGATGCTTGCGTCAACTCGGTCATCGCCCGTCCCACCCCCGCTGCGTTCCGGCGAAACAGCGGCAATGGCAGCGAAACGCCGAAGGTCGTGACCTTGTCCTCCCCCGCGAGCCCGCCTTCCTTGATTCGGCTGATGCCAAGCGTGACATCGGGATAACGCGCCGCGCGCTCCAGTTTCAAGCGTTGTTGCGCTGCCTGCTCTCGCAGTTCCAGAGCACGCACCGCGGGCCGGTTGCTCGCTGCCGCCAGAAGATTCGAGAGCGTGTAGGACGTGTTACGCGGGTCGAGTGTGCCGGTTACGGTGGGAAGCTCCGGTTCCAGCCATTGCAGCACGCTCGCCAGTACCGCCCGCGCTTGCACGAGATCCTCCTGCAACCGGCCAAGTTCGTTGCGAGCGCGTCCGGCTTCCACCGTCGCCAAGTTACCGTCCAACTTGCTGTCCTCGCCGGCCTCGACACGCTTGCGAACGACATTGGCGGTGTTCTCGATCAAACCCACCGAGCGCTGTTCGATCTCATTGCGCACTTGCAAGGCGAGCACGTCGATGAAGCGCCGTTCCACTTCCGCATGAATTTGCCGCCGCACCTCCTCGATCTCTTGGCGTGTTGCCTCCAGGGCGCGACTGGTGGCTTGCCGCCGTGCGCTACGCTGACCGGCGATCTCGATGGTTTGCGAGAGCCCTATCGCCCAGTCATTGGCGGATCCGGATTGCCCGCCATCTTGGATACGACGCCGGCCTGTCTCGGCAGAGAGTTGCGGGTTATTGAATAGCGGAGCGCGCCCGTCCGCAACCTCCCCCAACGCGGCGAGCAAATCCGCCTCGGCCTTGCGCAGTGCGGGGTTGGTCTTTTCCGCCATTTTCCACGCATCGTCTAGCGTGAGTGTTTCTGGTTGCGCATAGGCCGACGCGCAGACGCATAGTCCAAAGAATAGCCATTGCCTCATCGAATTCCCCAAAAAATGGAAAAGAGAATTCGGCGAGACGCCGCGCGTCGAACCTAGACGAACCTTGAGATTAGGTGAAAGCGGGGAGCCTCGCCGGTCTTAGGCGAGGAACCACCATTTGGGCCGTTCTGGCCGGGAGGCAAAGGAAGAGAGGAGATGAGGGATATCGCGTACGGACATAAGCTCTCTAAACGGCAAGAAATCCCTAACGCAATCCAGGGAAACCGCGCCTCCACAATTCAGATGGCACATGCCGCAGTCGTTGTGGGTTTGCGAGGAAGGTTTGGGAGAGCTTTCCTTAGAGCGGCCATCGTCTTGATGTTTGTGATTGTGATGGCCCGCATGCTGTGAAGCCACCCCGGTTTCATGCTGGCAATAACCCGCTACCGCTGCGGCGGTCCATTGCAGCGGAAGGAGGATCAACAACAAAACGAGGAGCCTTTTCATGTGGTGTGAGATATCGGCAGCGAGACCCCACCTTTTAACTCCTTGGGGTTCGCCAGCGCTCGGACGGCATTCTGAATCAATTTGTAGGGGTTTGCCAATAGGGAGAGTCGATGTCAGATCTAACGGGTGGAGTCATGAAGCAGTTGGGTATCGACATGATCGCCGCGTATTCACCCGAGGCACGGGGGCGCGCTCGGAACGGGCCTTTGGGACCCATCAGGGGCGCTTGCCACAGGAATTGGTGCTGGCCGGCATCACCAGCGGGCTACGCCCTCACAGCTTGCGTTACACTCCGCCTGCTCCGGCACGGCTTCCAGAGAAAAACTACACATCTATTCAAGGAGGAGGGGTATGGCACAGGTGTCTGACGCACTTCCGCAAAGCGGTGCGCCCGAGACGGGGTTTCTGTCTAAGGAAAGGATCATCGCGGGGCCAGGATTCAAGCGCTGGTTGGTACCGCCCGCAGCGCTGTGTATCCATCTGTGCATCGGCATGGCCTATGGCTTCTCGGTATTCTGGCTGCCCCTGACCAAGGCGCTAGGAATAACCAAGCCGCTCGCTTGCCCAGAGGATATGAGCTGGGTCGAGAAGCTTTTCACGACCAGTTGCGATTGGGACAAGCCCATGCTGGGCTGGATGTACACCTTGTTTTTCGTCTTCCTCGGGTCGAGCGCGGCGCTGTGGGGCGGGTGGCTCGAGCACGCGGGGCCTCGCAAGGCGGGCGTGGTCTCCGCCCTGTGCTGGTGTGGCGGTTTAGTGCTCTCCGCCATCGGTGTCTACAACCACCAACTGTGGATGATGTGGCTGGGCTCCGGAATCATCGGGGGTATCGGCCTGGGACTGGGTTACATCTCTCCCGTGTCCACGCTGATTAAGTGGTTTCCCGACCGGCGCGGCATGGCCACCGGTATGGCTATCATGGGATTCGGCGGCGGCGCCATGATCGGCTCGCCGCTCGCGGACAAGCTGATGAAGTTCTACGCCACACAAGCCTCGGTCGGTGTGTGGGAGACTTTCCTCACCATGGCGGTGATCTACGTGGTGTTCATGATGATTGGTGCTTTGGCCTATCGCGTGCCGCCTACCGGATGGAAGCCCGCGGGCTGGACGCCGCCCGCTTCGCAGGCCGGCAATGCCATGATCACGCAACGTCATGTTCATTTGAACAAGGCCTGGCGCACGCCGCAGTTCTGGTGCCTGTGGGGGATTTTGTGTCTGAACGTGTCGGCGGGCATCGGCGTGATTGGCATGGCCTCGCCCATGTTGCAGGAGATTTTTGGCGGGAAGTTGATTGGCGTGGTTGTGAAGTTCGATCAGTTGAGCAAGGAACAGCTCGGGCAGATCGCGGCCATCGCCGCTGGATTTACCGGGCTGCTGAGCTTGTTCAACATCGCGGGCCGCATCATCTGGGCTTCGTTTTCCGACTACATCGGGCGCAAGACCACCTACTTTACTTTCTTCGCCCTCGGATTTTTGCTCTACGCCTCCGCGCCACACGCCGGCCAGTTGGGAAGCGTGGCGCTCTTCGCCGGTATTTTCTGCTTCATCCTCACCATGTATGGGGGGGGGTTCGCCACCATTCCCGCCTATCTGGCGGATATGTTCGGTACGCAAATGGTGGGCGCCATCCACGGAAGATTGCTGACCGCGTGGTCTGTCGCCGGAATTCTGGGCCCGGGGCTGGTGAACTACATCAACGACTTCCAGATCAAATCCGGGGTGCCCAAGAGCGAGGCTTACGACACGACGATGTATGTGCTCGCCGGACTTCTCGTGGGCGGCTTCGTGTGCAACCTGCTGGTGCGGCCGGTGGCCGCGAAATGGTTCATGACGGATGCGGAGTTGGCGGCGGAACGCAAGCTGGCCCATGACCGAGCCGCCGCCAGCGAAGTTCGAGGAGGCGCTGCGATCGCGGCGGGACCCGCGAGCAATCCGGCGTGGGTGCCGTTGTTCTGGCTCCTGGTGGGCATTCCTCTGGCCTGGGGTGTCTGGATGACGGTGGAGAAAGCCGCGGTGTTGTTCAGATAGGCATGTTAGATTTTGTCGGAGGGATAGGCCTTACATGACCGATGATAAGCAGGCGCACTGCGTTGAAACCGCCATCGAAAAGCACGCGCATCGGCCTGGGGGCTTGATGCCGTTGCTGCATGACATTCAAGAAGAGTTGGGCTACATCCCTCAGGAAGCCTTGCCTGGCATTGCCAAGGCCCTCAACTTGTCGCGCGCGGACGTATATGGGGTCGTTACCTTCTATCCCGACTTCCGTAGCGCGCCACCGGGTAAGCATGTGCTCAAAGTGTGCAGAGCGGAGGCGTGCCAGGCGATGCAAGGCGATGCCCTCGCGGATCACGTGCGCAAGCGCTTAGGGGTGGATTTTCATCAAACCACCGCCGATGGCGCGGTCACCTTGGAACCGGTGTATTGCCTAGGCAACTGCGCTTGCTCGCCAGCGGTGATGTGGGACGGCGAGGTGCACGGCCGCGTGACACCTGCCCGCATGGATGCCCTGCTGGCCGGGAGCAAATCGTGACCGCCACCATCTTCGTTCCGCTCGACACCAGTGCTTTGTCGTTGGGGGCCAATGCCGTAGCCAAGGCCGTTGAGCAAGAAGCCGCTAAACGCAACGCCCCAGTTCGCGTCGTACGCAACGGCTCCAGAGGAATGTTTTGGCTGGAGCCCATGGTGGAGGTCCATACCCCGGCGGGCCGCGTGGCCTACGGCCCAGTGGCCGCGACGGACGTCGCTTCACTCTTCGATGCAGGATTCTTGAGCGCAGGGAAGCATGCGCTGTCTCTGGGCATCACTGAAGAGATCGCCTATCTCAAGGGTCAAGAGCGACTGTGCTTTGCCCGCGTGGGCCTCACCGATCCCTTGAGTGTCAGCGACTACGAAGCCCATGGTGGCATGAAGGGGTTACGCAACGCGCTCGCCCTATCGGGGGACAAGATCGTCACGGAAGTCACCGAATCCGGCCTGCGCGGCCGCGGCGGCGCGGCCTTTCCCACCGGCATCAAGTGGCGCACGGTGCTCGGCGCCGAAGGTGATACCAAATTCGTCGTGTGCAACGCGGACGAGGGCGATTCGGGCACCTTCTCCGATCGCATGTTGATGGAAGGGGATCCCTTCTGCTTGATCGAGGGGATGACCCTCGCCGGGCTGGCCATCGGGGCCAAACAAGGCTACGTCTACCTCCGCTCGGAATATCCAAACGCCCAGCGCATCTTCGAGCAGGCTATCGCCAACGCCAAGAGCAGCGGCTATCTGGGTGAGGATATCCTGGGCAGTGGCAAGCGCTTCGATCTCGAAGTGCGCATGGGTGCAGGGGCTTACATCTGCGGCGAAGAGACTTCGCTGCTGGAAAGCCTCGAGGGCAAGCGAGGAATGGTGCGCTTCAAGCCGCCGCTGCCCGCCATCAAGGGTTTGTTCGGCTGCCCGACCATCGTCAATAACGTGATCACCTTTGCCTCGCTCCCCATCATCTTCGACAAGGGCGCAGCCTTCTACCGCGACTTCGGCATGGGGCGCTCGCGCGGCACCCTGCCCTTCCAACTGGCCGGGAACATCAAGCACGGCGGCCTGGTCGAAAAAGCATTCGGGCTGAGCTTGCGCGAACTGCTCTACGACTATGGGGGCGGGTCGGCGACCGGAAGGCCAATCAGGGCGGTGCAAGTGGGAGGACCCTTGGGCGCGTATCTGCCGGAATCTCAGTTCGATATCCCTCTGGATTACGAGGCCTTCGCCAAGGTGGGCGCCATGATTGGCCACGGCGGGGTGGTGGCCTTCGA
>JBKKAO010000357.1:0-4658 GCA_046714645.1 Burkholderiales bacterium
GGAACTGCGTGCCTCACTGCCCAAGCTGGTCGAGCGAGTTCGGAAGGGTGCGCGCTTTACCGTACTCTACCGAAGCCATCCCGCATTTCAGATCATACCCATTGACGCTTCTAGCGCGTAGGCTACGCGAAAAAGCTGGCCAATCGTCCTCAACAAAGTCTCGGTACGACTCTATCCACCCGCGATGGCACCGACAATCAGAAAAGGCTCCGAGCCACTTGCGACCGCGGCGGGCAGCGGCGTATCCGGACTTTCATGGGACAAATCCTCTTCGCAGGCGAAGAATCTCACCAAAGGCCGGCGCCGCTGCGTCGCGGGATGGCGGATCGCCCCGCGCAGCATCGGGTAGTGTGACTCGAGTGCGTCCAGCAGTGAGCGCTGCGTTACTTGGCCCTCGACAGTGAACATCACCTCACCTGCGACACCCGCCAGGGTTCGAAGAGGTGCGGGTAGCACGACTCTGATCACGATAGCGTTTGGACCTCCACGGATAGAACGCCGGGCAGATCTCGGACAATAGGTGACCAGTGGTCTCCAGAATCCGCCGATGCGTAGACCTGCCCACCGCTGGTGCCGAAGTAAATACCGCATGGATCGAGAGAGTCGACCGCCATCGCATCGCGTAACACGTTGACGTAGCAATCGCTCTGTGGCAGACCGTTGGTGAGCGGTTCCCATTCATTTCCGCCGGTCTTGCTGCGGTACACGCGCAGCTTTCCCTCGGGCGGATAGTGCTCCGAGTCGCTCTTGATCGGTACGACGTAAAGGGTGTCCGGCTCGTGAGCATGTACATCGATTGGAAAGCCGAAGTCGCTCGGCAGGTTTCCGCTGATCTCTTGCAATGATGCGCCGACATCGTCGCTGCGCATCACGTCCCAGTGCTTCTGCATGAACAGCACGTTAGGACGCGAGCGATGCATCGCGATACGGTGGACGCAGTGGCCGACTTCGGCATGCGGGTCGGGAATGTATTGCGAGTGCAGGCCGCGGTTAATGGGGCGCCATGTTTTGCCGGCGTCGTCGCTGCGGAACGCGCCTGCAGCGGAGATTGCGACGAAGATGCGCGCGGGATCGCTTGGATCTAGCAGAATCGTGTGCAAGCACATGCCACCGGCGCCCGGTTGCCAAGAAGGCCCCGAGCCGTGGCCGCGCAGTCCGGCGAGTTCCTGCCACGTCCCCGCACCATCGGTCGAGCGGAACAAGGCCGCATCCTCCACTCCGGCGTAGACGGTATCGGGATCCGTCAGTGAGGGTTCGAGGTGCCAAACGCGCTTGAACTCCCAGGGGTGCGGCGTGCCGTCGTACCACTGGTGAGTGCCGGGGACGCCGTCGTATTCGAACTTGTTCCCCACCGCCGCCCACGTCTTGCCACCGTCGTTGGAGCGCTGGATCATCTGGCCGAACCAAGTGCTGCATTGCGATGCATACAAGCGATTCGAGTCCGCAGGGGATCCCTTCAGATGATAGATCTCCCAACCTCCAAAATGGGGTCCACTCACCTCCCAACGTGCACGCTTGCCGTCGGCGGTCAGTAGGAATGCGCCCTTGCGGGTGCCAACCAGCAATCGTACCGTGCTCATGCCTCACTCCTTTACGAAAACCCTATGGGCCGTTGCAAGAATTATTTCTCATGCAATCCTTCGAACTACGAAACTGCCGCCGCCGGTATCGTGCCATCGAGGTTCACAACAAAGCTCCTCCGAGCGCCTTGGATGGTCACCGGCACTAGCCTTGGTTTACCGCACTCGGCTCCATGTAGATAAATTCCCAGATGTGACCATCGAGATCTTGGAACCCATGGCCATACATGAAGCCGTGGTCCTGTGGTTCGTTGTACGTGTTGCCGCCGGCTGCCATCGCCTTGCGCACCGTCTCATCCACCGCCGCCCGGCTATCCGATGACAAGCACACCAGTACCTCGGTGCTCTTGCGCGCATCACAGATGAGGTTGGGCGTAAAAGTCTTGAACTTAGCCTCAGTCAATAGCATGACGAAGATGTCCTCGCTCACGATCATGCACGTGGCCGTCTCGTCGGTAAATTGAGGATTGAACTTGTAACCGAGTTTGGTGAAGAACTCTACAGACTTGTTGAGATCTTTGACCGGTAAGTTTACGAAAATTTTGGTGCTCATGGTTTCTCCTATTAGCAGTAGATTACCCAATTAGTCGAACGGCGTGCGCAGACCGGCATATTGGCCGGAAACTACATGTATTTCATTTGGATAACTCCACGATACCCTTGAAGCCGCCCCAGAACATGCGCATGCCATCGAAGGGCATGCTCTTCGGGTCCATCATGTCCGCCAAGCGCGGGTCGGCCATCACCTTGGCGTTGACACTGTCGCGGTGCTTGCGCGATCTGTAGACAATCCAAGCGAACACCACGGTTTCATCGTCCTTGAGTTTCACGCTCTGCGGAAAGGATGTGACCTTTCCCGGCTTCACGTCGTCGGCCACGCACTCCGAGTATTCCAGGGCGCCGTGTTCCATCCAGATCTTGCCGGCCTTGCGTGCCATGCGGCGGTAGGCACCGAGGTTCTTCTTAGGTACAGGCAACACGAATCCATCGACGTAGTGGGCCATGTGGGTCTCCTTGTGTGTTGAGGTGAAAGGTTGATCGGTAAATCTCAGGCATCGTTACCCAAGCGCCGCAGCATGATCGTGGCAACCATGGCCGTGCCGATCATCGCCACGGCGGCGATTATCGCGGTGAGTTGCAGTCCTTGGACGAACGCTTCGCGCGATGCCTCGAGGAGCGCTGCACCAAGGGGCGCGGGCAGTTGCGCCGCCGTCACGGTTGCGGCACCCAGGGTCCGGCGCGCCGCCTCGAACAACTCTGGCGGTAGACCGTTGGGCACGGCATCAAGCATTGCGGTGCGATAAAGCGCTGCGCCGATGCTGCCAAAGATCGCAATGCCCAGCGCCCCGCCGAACTCCGAACTGGTCTCCGAGATGGCGGAGGCGGCCCCGGCCCGCTCGGGGGGAGCGGCCCCGATGACCAAGTCGGTGGCGAGTGTGAATACCGGTGCGAGCCCTAGTGACAGGATAATTGTCCCGCTCACGATCAATGCAAGCCCCGAGACTGAACTAACCTGGGTGATTAACACAAAGCCGGCTGCCGTGACCGCAAGACCAGCGGCCATTACAACGGGCGGCCGGGTCCTACGTGCGAGCGCAGGGGTCAGCATCGACCCCACTACAAACGCAAGTGCCCAGGGTACCGTCCACATACCCGCCAACAAAGGCGAGAGCCCGAGTACGAGTTGTAGGTATTGCGCGATGAAGATGTAAATTCCGAACAATACAAAGCACGCCAGCATGTAGGTGGCCAACGCCGCGCTGAAGGCTGGCACGCGAAACAGCCGCAGGTCGATCAATGGGTCGGTCAGGTGTGACTGCCTGCGAACGAATACGACTCCTAGTGCAAGACCGGCCAGGATGCTCGCGGCGGGCGCCCACGCCAGACCCTCTTCGGCGATGCGCTTGAGACCGTAGATCGCCGCGAGCACGGCGACTAGCGATAATGCCGCGCTGGGTAAGTCCAGCCGCCCCGCGTTGGGGTCGCGATACTCGGGCAACAGCTTGGGGCCCAACAGCAGCAGCAGCACCATTACCGGGACACCGATCAAGAATACCGATCCCCACCAGAAGTATTGCAGGAGTAACCCGCCGATCAACGGGCCGATCGCGGCACCGACGGAGTAGCTCGATACCCAAATACCTATTGCCGTTGTGCGCTCGCCGGGATCGTGGAACATGTTGCGGATCAGGGACAATGTAGACGGTGCGAGGGTCGCCCCGGCAATACCGAGCACCGCGCGCGTAGCGATCAGCATCGGGGCACTAGTCGAGAACGCGGCTAACACCGAGGCAATGCCGAACGCCGCGGCGCCAATCAGCAGCAGCTTCCGGCGCCCGATGCGATCACCCAGAGTCCCCATGGTGATCAGCATGCCAGCGACCAAGAAGCCGTAGATGTCCACGATCCACAGTAGCTGGGAAGCGCTGGGTTTCAGGTCCGCGCTCAGGGCCGGCACGGCGAGGTTCAGCACCGTCAAGTCCATCGAGTAGAGCATGCAGGGCAGCGCAATCACCGCGAGGCCGATCCACTCGCGGTGTGTTGCTGCCCGGGGGACGGCAGCGGCACACATGAGGCTACATCCTTCGCCGATAGTGCCTCATGAATCCGTTCCACTTCTCGTAATCGCCAAGCACGTGCGATGTCAGCAGCCGGATTACCGAGGTTCCACGACGACCATCCACGACACGCCGAAGCGATCCGCGACCATGCCGGGCGGAGGAGGATCGGGACTGTCCTTGTAGCGCATGAGCATCGTCACTTCGGCGCCGAGCGCCTTGCGATAGAACTCGACCGCTTCCTCGCAGCGGCCTTCGAAGAATAGGTAGGGCTGGACTTGCATTGGATCTCCTTATCAGAGGTTGGGGTTAGAGTTTAGACTGCGAGGATAGGCTTTGCAGGAAACTCGTGACTATCTCGACCTGTCCCTTACCGGCTAGTCGAACAAGAAGCAGCGAGATCGACAGTTCCAGCCGATTTTTTTCGACGCGCAGTGCTACGGCTTCAAGTCGAGCATCGCCTTAGCCGTCTCCATAGCCTTTGCGGTTTTTGCCACCTGATTTTTTGCAAGGCCGGCTG
>JBKKAO010000358.1:0-2686 GCA_046714645.1 Burkholderiales bacterium
CCACCCGATCGCAGCGAACGTGCTGGAGCGCGATTTTGGGGCCGTAGCGCCGGATCGCAAATGGGTGGCCGATCTGACCTACGTGCCCACCGCGCAGTGGTGGGTGTACCTGGCGCTGATCATGGACTCGTTCAGCCGCAAGATCGTTGGCTGGGCGATGAGTATGTCGATGCCCGTGGAGTTGACCTTGGAGGCCTTGCGCGTGGCGTTAGGGTGGCGAGATCCTGGCGCGGGATTGATACACCACTGCGACCGGGGTTCGCAGTATGCGGCGGGGCCTGCACCGCAGAGGTCTGACTGAACAGCGTTGAGCGCTGTAGCACCAAGGGTCTACCCTGCCTTGCGCCGGGCAGTGGTCTGCTTGCCCTGGGACCGTTTGCCTAAAGCTCCCTTCACAGCCCCGTCCACGTGCTCCAAGAAGATGAACTCCATTTTGTCGCGCGCTTCCTTGGGGACATCTCTCAGATCTTTCTCGTTGCGCTTGGGCAACATCACCCGCTTGATGCCTGCACGCAGCGCGGCCAAGACTTTTTCCTTGACTCCGCCCACCGGCAACACCAATCCGCGCAAGCTGATCTCGCCGGTCATGGCGGTATCGTGACGCACGGAGCGGTTGGAGAGGAGCGAGGCCAGGCAGAGAAACATGGCCACCCCGGCGCTGGGACCATCCTTCGGGATGCCGCCGGCCGGCACGTGCACGTGGATGTCCGATTTGTCGAGCATGCTGATATCGATATGCAGACCCTCGGCGCTCGATTTGACGAGAGTCAGCGCGGCTTGGGCGCTCTCTTTCATCACATCACCCAACTGGCCCGTGAGAATCAATCGCCCGCTTCCCGGCGTCCGGCTCGCCTCGATGAACAGAATATCGCCACCCACCGGGGTCCACGCCAAGCCCGTTGCCACGCCCGGAACACTGGTGCGGGCCGCGACTTCGCTTTCGAACTTAGGCGGCCCGAGAATCTCGGCGACATGGGTAGCATTGATCCGCACCTTGGCCTCGCCATCGGCCACTCTCACCGCCGCGTTCCGGAATAGCGCACCGAGTTCTCGCTCTAAATTTCTCACCCCCGCCTCGCGTGTGTAATCGCGGATGAGGCGCGAAATGGCGGTGTCCGCGATGGCACAGCGATCGGCCGCGAGTCCGTGCTCGGCCAGTTGGCGCTTCACCAGGTAGCGCTTGGCGATCTCCTGCTTCTCCTCGGCGGTGTAGCCGGGCAGGTCGATGATTTCCATGCGATCGCGAAGAGGCCCCGGGATCGTGTCCAGCATGTTAGCGGTGCAGATGAACACCACGCGCGATAGATCAAAGGGTACGCCCAGGTAAGCATCGCGAAAGCTCACGTTTTGCGCGGGATCGAGCACCTCTAGCATGGCGGAGGACGGGTCGCCGTGGCCGCTGCGGCTCAACTTGTCGATCTCGTCCAAGAGCATGACGCAATCGCGTGTGCCCGCTCTCTTAATGGCCTGAATGATGTTCCCCGGCAACGAGCCGATGTAGGTTCTGCGATGGCCGCGAATCTCGGATTCATCATGCACGCCGCCCAAGGAGACCCGCACGAACTTACGTCCCATGGCCTTGGCGATGCTCTGGCCCAGGGAGGTCTTGCCTACACCAGGGGGGCCCACGAAACACAGAATGGCTCCGTGGCCGTCGGGATTGAGTTTCCGGACGGCGAGGTACTCCAGGATGCGGCGCTTGATCTTCTCCAAGCCGAAGTGATCTTCGTCCAAAATTTTGCGCGCGGCGGCAAGATCGATGATCGCGTCGCTCAACTTAGACCAGGGCAATTCGGTCAACCAATCGAAGTAGCCTCGAGCCATGCTGTATTCGCCGGACGCCTCGGGCATGCGCGCGAGGCGCTTCAACTCTTTGCGTGCATGGGTTTCGACTTCCGCGGGCATCTTGGCTTCGACCAGAGCTTTTTCCAGTTCCTGGATCTCCGCCCCGGTATCCTCACCATCGCCCAGTTCGTCATGGATCGTTTTGAGTTGCTCGCGCAGAACGTATTCGCGCTGGCGCTTGTCGAGGCTCACCCTGGTGCGATCGCCGATCTCCTTGGACAAGCGCAATACCTCGATGCGCTTCACCAGGTGATCGAGAACCCTGTCAAGCCGCGTGCGGATGTTGAAGGTTGCCAACAGTTCTTGTTTTTCTTCCGGCTTGATATCCATGAAACCGCCCACCATGTCCGCCAAGGGGCCGGGGGAGTTGAATGTCTGCAATGCGGTGGCCAGCTCGGGGGGGGCGTGCGGCAAGAGTTCCAGGGCCTCGTGAGCTTGCTTCTTCAAGTGAATGAAGCGCGCTTCGATGTCCTGGCTGGCCTCCTCGCCATCATTGATGCGCTCGATGCGAGCGGCCAGGAAGGGATAGCCGGTCAAGAATTCCTTGACAATGAAGCGCTGCATGCCCTGGCAGATCACATGATGGGAACCATCGGGCGTGGCGATCAGGCGAAGAATCTGCGCCACGGTTCCCACATGGTGTAGTTCCGATGGAGAAGGGTCTTCTTTGTCCGCGTCCTTCTGCAGCAAGATGCCGACGGGGCGCTCGGTACGGATGGCCTGTTGAGCGGCCGCCACGGAACCCTCGCGGCCCACGGTCAGGGGAAGGATCATGGCGGGAAACAAAACCATGTTGCGCACCGGAATCAGCGCGATGGCATCTTCGGGCAATACAAAGACG
>JBKKAO010000359.1:0-5544 GCA_046714645.1 Burkholderiales bacterium
CGCGTGGTCGCGGGTGCATCAATTCGCGCTGGTCTATCTGTTTACCCCTTCGACCGATGTCTATAACTGTCCGCTCGCCATGACCGACGGCGCGGCGCGCACCTTGTCCATCAGCGGAAATCAAGCAATCGCCGACCGGGCGTTGCCCCATCTTACTTCTCGCGATCCCAAGCAGTTCTGGACGAGCGGTCAGTGGATGACGGAAAGCACGGGTGGCTCAGACGTAGGATTGTCTGAAACATCCGCCCGGCAAGATGGCGATGGCCGGTGGCGGCTTTACGGGCGCAAGTGGTTTACCTCTGCCATCGGTAGCCAGATGGCATTGACGCTGGCCCGGCCTGAGGGCAATCCGTCCAGCGGAAAGGGTTTGGCATTGTTCTATCTCGAAGCCCGAGATGAAGCAGGAAAATTGAACGGCATCGCGGTCAATCGCTTGAAAGACAAACTCGGCACTCGGAAGGTACCCACCGCGGAGTTGACCTTGGATGGCGCCATTGCCACACCCGTCATTGGCTTGAATGACGGTGTGAAGAACATCGCGCCAATGCTCAACGTGACGCGCACTTGGAACAGCGTTAGCAGCATCGCGTACATGCGGCGTGCGATTGCCCTGGCCCGAGACTATGCGAGCAAGCGTTTCGCTTTCGGATCGATGCTCTCGGAGAAGCCCCTGCATCTGGAGACACTGGCCGCGATGCAAGCGGAATTCGAAGCCGCCTTCCATCTCACCTTCTTCATAGTGGAGTTGCTGGGCAAGACAGAAGCGGGGACCGCGGCCGAAAGCGAGCAAGAGCTGCTGCGCTTGCTGACCCCCATCGTGAAACTCACTACGGCCAAGCAATGCGTGGCGGTGTGCAGCGAAGCGCTGGAGTGCTTCGGGGGCGCGGGCTATGTGGAAGACACCGGTCTGCCGGCGCTCTTGCGCGACGCGCAAGTGTTTCCCATCTGGGAAGGGACCACCAATGTGTTATCGCTGGACGCCTTGCGAACCGCCCATGGCGGCGGCGCCTTGCACGCCTTGGCGGCCGTCGTCTCGGACGTGGCGGGCAATATCCGCGATCCGGATCTGCAGCGCGCCATCGCTCAAGCGCGCGTAATGATAGAAAACACGCGGCGCTTCATCACCCAAGCTTCAAGTGGTGAACAGGAGCGCAACGCGCGCCGCATCGCGCTCACCCTGGGACGCTCCCTCGCCTTGGCCTTGCTGTGCGGGCAGGCTCAGTGGTCGCTCGACTCGGGACAAGATCCATCCTCCGTAGACGCCGCTAGGCGTTTCTCGGTGCGGGATCTTCTCGCGGGCGGGCTAGACGTTTAGAGTGCCGCGCAGCGAATCGATGAAACGCCGCGCGGATAGGGCGACCTGTGTTGAGGTGCTACCCGCCTTGTACAAAGACGAACCGAGTCCAAATCCGTTGGCGCCGGCGCGCAGATAGCTACCCATGTTCTCAGTTGTGATGGAGCCCACGGGAAAGATCAACGTTTCTCGCGGCAGGACTGCCCGCATCGCTTTCAGCACCTGCGGCGGATTAGCCTCGGCGGGAAAGAGCTTGAGGCCGTCGGCGCCCGCCTCCAGCATGGCGAAGGCTTCCGTGGAGGTCGAAAAACCGGGTAAGGCATAAAGGCCCAGCTGTTTCGCCCGGCGCACGATGCGCTCGCCGGCGTGCGGCATGACGATGAGCCTGCCACCTGCTTCGGCCACTTGTTCGGCCTGGCTCTGCGTCAAGACGGTGCCCGCCCCGATCATCGCGCGATCTTCGAGCGTGTCCGCCAGCAGGCGAATGCTGTCGAAGGGCTCGGGAGAATTGAGAGGGACTTCGATCAAGGTAAATCCCGCCTCGGCGAGCGCCGTACCGATGTCCAGCACTTCGCTGGGTTTCACTCCACGCAGTATGGCGATGAGCGGACAGCGGCCGGCAGCTTCCTCGAAGGTGAGCATGTTCAGTTTAGATATTGCGAGAGAAGGAAGAGGCCGCGCACCCCGGATTCGGGATCGAGTGCGGCGGACGTGAAGCTGAACGCATCGCACGCCTCGGCGTAGAGGGCGGCCAATTCGGCCGAACCCAGGATAAAAACCTGATCTGGCGGCGTACGCTCCAATGCCGCATTGAACTCGTGTCCGATCAGAATCCCTGAAAGATAGGAAGCTGCCTGGACGCCGGTGATTTCACCAAACAGGCCGCGCGCGCGTACTCCAAAGAGGTGATGCAGGAGTCCGCCGTCCTCTCTTGCGCGTGACACACCGGCCAAAAAGGATGCATGGTCTGTGGTGCCTTCTTTCATCATGCGGCCGAGAAGGCTGTGCTGCTTCAGCACGGCGAAGACCTCCCCTGTCATGTGCGTGGCGAATCGAATAATCTTGCCGTCACGCACTTCCACCCACTTGCTGTGGGTACCTGGAAGACACACCCTGCCGGAACGACTAGGCATGGATTCTAAAGCGCCGAGAATCTGCATCTCTTCCCCGCGCATCACGTCCCGGGTGCCCGTAGCGTCATACCCGCATACTCCTGGTGCGATCCAGGCTCGGTGCTCGCCCCAGGTGACTAATTTCAGCTTGGACGCGATTTCGGAGAACCCCGCGGGGCACTCGCAGTAGGGCGCTTCCACCCAGCCCTGGCGGGCGCCGATCATGCCGCTCATGAGGATGTGGGTTTCTCCGGCGGTGAGCCAGTCTCCGATCTGGCTTTCCAACGTGGAGGCGAACTCCGCGTTTTCGACGTGGAGTATTCCGGAAGAAGTGGCTCGCTTCTCCTTGATCGCCCCAGCGCTGTCCAAACGGTAAGCACGAAAGCTCGACGTGCCCCAGTCAACCGCGATCATATTCGCCCGAATTCCTCCAGCAATTGTTCAAAGCGCTTAACCCTTCGCTTTGAGCCGCCAACTGAGGGACCTTATACCGCCCTGCGAGGAAGGTTCGTCGCGCATGGCCCAGACGCCGCGCACAAAGAGACCTAGGACCATGATCTCAACGACGCGGAACACATCAACCGGAGTGAGAAACTGGCTGGGTCCCACACGACCTTGATGGAGCAAGGTTCCAGATAGCCACACCACCGCACCCGCGACGATCCATTGGGCGTAGGGGTATTTCCAGGTCCAGGCGCCATAGGTGCACAGCGCTAGTAGCAGCAACGCGCTCATCGCGCTGTCGTAGACGACAATGTCGAAATTCTGCATGTAGCCCAGGTAGACCAGGAAGCTCGCGAGCTTCAAGCCCGTGACAACGAGGCAAGCAACTCTTATCCGGCCGGCGCTATAGGCGATGATCACCCCGGACAGCAGGAGAGCGTTGGCGGCTAAATGCAGGGCGAGGGATAGGCGCCATAGCAGATCCGCGGACGTTCCTGGGATTAGATAGGCGAACTGGCGATAGAGCAAGCCGAGCATAGAGCCAGCGCCTAGCGCTGCCAAGGCGCAAGCCCATAGCCAGACGGACAGTTGATCGTCCTGTCTGGCCTTGCGCGCCAGCCGCCACGCGAACAGCGCCGCGAGAGCGCAGAGTGCTATGTCGATTGCAAAGCCCATGGTCGGTGGGTTCTCAGTTCAGTCCGGCGATATAGTGGGCAAGGTTCTCGATATCCTCATCGGAGAGGCCCCTGGACACGCTAGTCATGTTACCAGCGTCGTTGGTGCGATTGCGTGCTCGAAAATCCTTCAGTTGCTTGATGACATAGTCGTAATGTTGGCCCGCAACTTTGGGTATTTCGTTCTGCCCCGAAAACCCGCCCAGGTGGCACATGGTGCAAAGCGCCGCATCGGCTACGGCCTTGCCTTTCCCGGCCTTTGCCTCATCCGCGTTGAAATTGTTGCTCTTTGGTTTGCGCGAAGCGAAGTAGTCCGCCAAGGCGCGCATGTCTTCCTTGGGCAGATTCGCCGCCATGGCCGACATGACCGGGTCCTTCCGCCGCCCTTCCTTGTAGTCCTTGAGCTGAAGATAGAGATAGCGGCTCGTTTGACCTGCGAGTATGGGAAAGGCACCGGTAGGCGAGTTGCCATCCTCGCCATGGCAGGCGGCGCATGCGAAGGCCTTGTCCTTTGCTGACATAGCAGAGGCCGTATCGGCGGCTGCCACGAATTCGGCTGCACTGATCATAGCCGGCGCGGGCACCTGTTTCTTCTTGGTTACACCGCTGGCTTCAGCCACTAGGTGAGTCGCGAATAGTAGAGCGGCTACTGTCGAAACTATCTTCATTTGTAGGGTATTTTCCGCGACTTCCATCTATGGAAAAACAAGGGCCACACCCAGAAAATCTCTCCAGGCGTGGCCCTTGAATGAGACTATGGCTTACTGCACGGCGAACACAATGATGTTGTTCCCGCGCTTGTAGTCCAACTGAGTGTTTCCGCCCGCGGCCACCGCGATGTATTGCTTGCCGTCCACGGTGTAGGAGGTGGGAGGGGCGTTGACGCCCGCACCGCAGTTGAAGGACCAGAGCTTCTTGCCGTTGCGTGCGTCGAAGGCGCTGACCATGCCGTTACCTTCGCCGTTGAACACGAGGTTTCCCGCCGTGGCCAACACGCCGCCGATCAAGGGTTGATCCGTGTCCACTTGCCAGGCGATCTTACCGGTATCAAGGTTCACAGCGGACAAACGGCCCCACTGCTTCTCACTCGGAATCACCTTGAAGGCGCCGCCCAGCCACAGTTTGCCACCGGGATACTCGGCCGACTCCACGTGGTAGGTCATGGGCTGATGCAGGTTGGCCGCGTAGACCATGCGCAACTTGGGGTTGATGGCCATGGGAGACCATTCCACGCCGCCATTGGCACCGGGCAACATGCGCGCGCCATCCGCGGTGGGAAGGACCCACATGTTCTCTTGCGGAATCATGGCATCGGAGAATCGGATCATGGACAAGTCGTTGCGGTTATGCATGTACACATGACCGGTCTTGCCGCCATGGATCGCCACGGGCACCATCTTGCCGCGCTTGTCCTTGGCTTCCGTCAAGATGACGGGGCTGACGGCATCCAGATCCCAAACGTCGTGGGCGATGTACTGGAAGTGAGCTTTGTAAGCGCCCGTATCCAGGTCGACGGCGACGATGGAGTTCGTATACAGGTTGTCGCCAGGGCGAATCGCGCCGTACAAGTCCGGCGAGGGATTGCCCGCCACGAAGTACACGGTTTTGGTCTTGCGATCCACCGCAGGGGTCATCCACACGCCGCCGCCCAGGGTTTGGTAGAAGCTGCCGCCACGCTCGGCCAGCATTTTCTTCTCAGCCGCGATGTCACGCAGCATGTTACGGCCGGTGGCATCGTGGGTGGCCCACACGCCTTCATGCCCCTGCTCCGGAATGGCATAGGCGGTCCAGATCAGCTTTCCGTTCTTGGCATCGAAGGCCTTCACGAAGCCGCGCACGCCGTACTCGCCCCCGTTGGTGCCGATCAACACCTTGCCGTCAACCACAACTGGGGCCATGGTTTCGGAATATCCCAACTCAGGGTCCGCGATCTGGGTTTCCCAGGCCAGCTTGCCGGTTTTCGCGTCGAGCGCGACCAGCTTGGCGTCCAGCGTGCCCATGAAGACATGGCCATCGGCGA
>JBKKAO010000360.1:0-27224 GCA_046714645.1 Burkholderiales bacterium
AACATCACGTTCGTCAAAATGGGAGGGAATGTAGATCATGCCTTAGAGGCGGCTCCGGGCGAGCTGGTCCGCTTGCGCCAAGCGCTCGGGAGTACCCACGTCCAACCACTGTCCGTCGTACTTGCAACCGGTGACTTCACCGCGTGCGATGCCTTGCTTCAAGAGTGGTCCCAAGGCGGCGCGTGTACCCGGAACGATGTTCGCGAAGAACGATCGCCGGTAGAGGCCGATGCCGCTAAAAGTGTAGGGAGGCGCCGCAACGCACACCACGCGATCCCCGTCGAGGGCGAAATCGCCTTTCGTATTATGGGAGGGGTTGCTCACCAAAATCAGGTGGGCGGCCGTCGCTCCTGAACTCGTTGCGATGACCGTGGGCAGTAGGGCCGAGAAATCATAGTCGGTGAAAATGTCGCCGTTCACGACGACGAAGTGCTCACCGTCTAGGAGGGCTAGCGCCTTCGCAATTCCGCCTGCGGTCTCCAAGGCGGTTCCCTCGCACGAATAGCGTATGCGAACGCCGAATCGCTGGCCATCACCGAGATAGGATTCGATTTGGGTACCTAGCCAGGCGTGATTGATTGCGATGTCTGCGAAACCGGCTGTTTTGAGGCCTTCTATGTGCCACTGAATGAGAGGTTTGCCGCCAGCTTCTAGCAGGCATTTTGGGGTTCGGTCGGTCAAGGGACGCATGCGTTCACCACGACCCGCTGCAAGAATCATGGCTTGGGGCGTGGTCAAAAGGTAAGTCCTGTGACGCTTGGCGCACCTTCCAGCTCATCGAGCAGCTTTACCATTAGGCGCAACTCTCCATAGCGCGCACAAGCTTTTCGCAAGTAGGACATGACCAGGGGTAGATCCTTTAGGTATCCATCCTTTCCGTCTCGATACCACAGGCGCGCGAATATTCCCAGCACCTTGAGGTGGCGCTGCACACCCATCCACTCGAAGTCCTTGTAGAACTCTCCGAAATCGGAGGGCACGGGTAAGGAGGCTTTGCGCGCTTTCTCCCAATAGCGCGCGGTCCAATCCAGTACGCGCTCCTCCTCCCAGGATACATAAGCGTCCTTCAGTAGGGACACGAGATCATAGGAGACCGGTCCGTAGACGGCATCCTGAAAGTCAAGAATGCCGGGATTGGGCGTGCTGATCATCAGATTGCGGGAGTGATAGTCGCGGTGAACATACACCTTGCCCTCGCTCAAATTGCGCTTCACCACGGTGTCGAAGAGCGCTACAAACTGCGATCGTTGATCCTTAGTCAAGGTAGCGTTGAGATGGCGCTGGATGTACCAATCGGGGAACAGCATCACTTCCCGGTTCAGCAGCGCACGGTCGTACTCGGGCAGTTCCGAGGGCCGGCTACTGAGTTGAATTCGCACCAAGGCGTCGATGGCGTCGAGGTAGAGTCCGTTCGCGCTACCGGGAGACAGTTGGTTTAGATAGGTTTGGTGGCCTAGATCGCTTAGCAGTAGAAATCCCGCGGCGAGGTCCTGCTCCACGATCTGAGGCACGTGGACTCCTGCTTCACTAAACAACTTCGCGACGTGGACGAAGGGCCCGCAGTCTTCCTGCGGAGGCGGTGCATCCATGGCGATCAGAGTTTGCCCGTCCAGAAATACGCGAAAGTAACGTCTAAAACTGGCGTCGGCGGAGGCAGGCTCCATCCCCAATCGCGGTTGTTTAAGACGCTGGTGCAGCCAAGCTTCGAGTTGTTGCTGTCTATCCATGCCAACGGGATTTGGTGTGTCAGAAGTAAACGGTAGAATTGTAGCTTCCAATCTCTCTCTAATCTCTCGCCACAATGCCCTTTCGATACCGCGTACTCGCGGCATGTGTTGCGGCGGCGTTCGCGTCATCGGCCATGGCGGAGGAATTCGGGCTCAAACTTGATCGGATCGATGAACCGGTTTTGAAGCCGCACTCCGCCGGTTCCGGCGAAGAATCGCCTTTCTTTATCGAGGCCGATCGCCTAACCGGCTATCAAACGGGACAGTTTCACGCACACGGGGACGTCATGCTTCGCGGCCGCGGAATGCAAGCGTGGGCCGATGACCTGTTTGGATCGCTGCCAGACAGTGAATTGTCAGGAAGTGGTCACGTGAAGATTGACCGCTTGGGCGACGTCATCACGGGTGACCGGTTCTTTTTCGACACCGACTCCAACTCAGGCTACATCGAAGAAGCCACCTACTACATTAAACAGTACGGCGCCCGCGGACGGGCGCGAAGCGCCGAGTTCATCAATCAAGACCGCTTTAGAGCAACCAAGGCGACCTACACCACCTGCGACCTCGGCCAAGATGATTGGTACCTCAAGGTTAGCCAACTCGATATCGACAGGGTGCGCGACGTCGGCGAGGCGAGGAACGTCACCTTGCGCTTCAAGGAGGTGCCGATCCTATATTCGCCTTGGATCAATTTCCCGGTGGGCAGCAAACGCAAGACAGGTTTGCTCGCGCCCTCCTTCGGCACCACACAAAAAGGAGGGGTCGAGATTACAACTCCCATCTACCTTGATCTGGCGCCAAACTACGATGCCACCGTATCGCCCCGCTTCATGACCAAGCGCGGCCTCTTGTTGAATAACGAAGTTCGCTACCTTAGGCAGTCTTTTTCAGGAGAGTTGAGAGCCGAGTATTTGCCCGATGACCGGGTGATCGATGACTCGCGCTATGGATTCGCCTTCAGGCATGGCCAAAACTTTGGCGGAGGCTTCTCCGCGGCTATCAATCTTAATAAAGTCTCCGACGATCAGTACTTCATCGATCTAAGCGACAAGATTTCTGTCACGTCCCTGACCAATCTGCCGCGGGAAGCCTCCCTGTCCTATAACGGTGGCTGGTGGAACGCCAATGCGCGAACCCAGCGCTTTCAAACCTTGCAGGATCCCTTGGCGCCTGTGGTACCGCCTTACGCTCGCGTACCGCAACTTACCCTGAATGCTTCGCGCCCCAATGAGCGAGGCTTCGACCTGAACTTTCAAAGCGAAGTGGTGTCTTTCCGGCACCCCACACAGGTGGAGGTTCTGCGGCAGCTCTATTACCCCAGCGTTCAGATCCCCATGGACGCAGGTTACTTCACCTTCACGCCCAAGGCGGGTCTACACCACCGGCGATACAGATTCACCAACACGGAGCGAGGTGACGAAACGCGTACCCTTCCCATCATGAGTTTGGACTCCTCCGTCATAATGGAACGGGATGCGACGATGTTCGGCCAGCCTTTCGTGCAGACTCTGGAGCCGCGTCTGTACTACGTATATATTCCCTTCGAGGACCAAAGCCAGATTCCCCTTCTCGACACGGCCATAGCCGATTTCAATCTGGGGCAGATCTTTACCGAGAACCAGTTCAGTGGGGTGGATCGCGTGAACGACGCCAATCAACTGACCGTGGCGGTCACCAGCCGCCTGCTCGGTGCGGAATCGGGGGAAGAGAGATTGCGGGGCATCTTAGGGCAACGCTATTACTTCAAATCGCAACAGGTGACGCTCAACAATCAGGTGCGCGAGTTCAATCGCTCCGATTTGCTGGCGGCGCTCAATGGCAGACTGACCCGGGATTGGTCCGTGGATTCAGCTTTGCAGTACGACGTGAACAATGAGCAAGCACAGAAGCTCAGTGTGGTGTTCCGCTACCAACCCGAAGCAGGCAAGCTCGCCAACTTCGGCTATCGCTTTCAAAGACAGTCACTCAAGACCTTGGATTTTTCCTCGCAGTGGCCGCTGTCCACCAAGTGGACCGGACTCGCGCGATGGAACTACTCTATCAAGGACCACCAAATCGTCGAGGGCCTGGCAGGCCTTGAATATAATGCCGGATGCTGGGCCCTGCGTATGGTGGCGCATCGATTCGCCACCGCGACATCGGTGGCAGTCAAATCATTCTTTTTGCAACTGGAATTTACCGGACTCACCGGTCTGGGCAGCAACCCGATTGAAGTCCTGCGCCAGAACATCACTGGGTACACGAAAACCACCGATCTACCCAGAAAAGGAATCAACCCATAATGAATCCGATGATATCCAAAGCGTACTGCCTCGCGTCGCTTCTAGTCGGGTCGCTCACAGCCAGTGTTTTAGGAGCTGAGTCGCCGGGCGATGCCAAGATTTTGGCGCTGGACCGCGTGGTCGCCGTGGTGAACGAGGATGTGATTACCTCCGTGGAGCTGGGGCATGAATTGCAGCGCAGCGAGCAAATTCTTAGGAAGCAAGGTACGAAAGTGCCGCAGGATGAGGTATTCGAGCGCCAGATATTGGAGAGGCTCATCACCAAGCGCGTCCTGATGGCCAGCGCCAAAAGCTTTGGTGTCCAGGTGAATGATGCAGAACTGGAGAAGGCGCTGGAGCGGGTTGCCGAGGACAACAAACTCACCGTCTCAGGATTGCGCGAAGCGGTGGAGCGCGATGGACAGAGCTTCGAGAGTTTCCGCGAGGAGATCCGTACGGAGATTATCATCGGGCGCTTGAAGGAGCGAGAAGTCGATAGCAGGCTCGCGGTGACCGACGCGGAAGTAGCGTCCTTCTTGAGCCGGCAAAATACGCAAGAAACCAGCAAGCCGGACGAATTCAACCTAGCCCACATTCTCATATCAGTCCCCGAGCAAGCGAGCGCGGAGGAAGTCAATCGCCGCAAGGCCAAGGCAGACGAAGCACTTGCGCAACTCAAGAAGGGCATTGATTTTGCTCAAGTAGCGGCGAGCTATTCGGACGCCTCCGATGCATTGCAAGGCGGTGCCATGGGATGGCGCTCGCCGGCACGCTTGCCATCGCTCTTCGTGGAAGCGCTTCGAAAGTTACGCTTGGGCGAGGTGGGCGCGCCCCTGCGTAGCCCCGCCGGTTTCCACATCCTTAAATTGATCGACAAACGTGGCGCCGAGACGCCGACGGTAGTACGGCAAACCAAAGCGCGGCACATCTTGATACGCCTGAACGAAATCGTGTCGGAGAACGACGCCTTGAATCGCTTGAACGATCTCAAGGATCGCATCGAGAATAATGCGGATTTCGCCAATCTGGCGCGCTTGCATTCCGATGACGCGAGTGCCTCGAAAGGAGGAGAACTCGGATGGATCTCGCCGGGAGATACGGTGCCGGAGTTCGAGCGGGCGCTCAATGCCCTTAAACCCGGAGAGGTGAGCACGCCCTTTCGTACCCCCTTCGGCTGGCATATCGTGCAGGCCACGGAGCGGCGCGACCAGGATATGTCCGAAGACCGCAACAAGATGCAGGCGCGCCAAGCCATACGGCTGCGCAAATCCGAGCAACAATGGCAAGATTGGGTGCGATACCAGCGCGACAAGGCTTTCGTAGAGTACCGGCTACAAGATTAATCCCGGTCTTAGCGCAAGGCGCGCGCATGGATCACCGGCCACGCAAGCGTTTCGGCCAACATTTCCTGCAAGACCGTGGTGTGGTGAGCCGTATCGCGGATGCCATCAATCCGCGGCCTGACGAGATGATCGTCGAGATCGGACCGGGTACCGGAGTGCTTACGCGGGCGCTGCTTGAACGGCTTGCCATCGTGCAGGCCGTGGAGATCGACCGTGACCTGGCCGCGCAATTACGACAGCGCTTCGCGGGCCAGCCGTTGACGCTACACGTGGCCGATGTGCTCAAGTTTGACCTGCGTACCCTTGGACCGGCCCTGCGCGTGGCGGGGAATCTTCCCTACAACATTTCTACGCCCCTTCTATTTCATATCGGTGAGCAACTTCCCGATCTAGTGGATGGTCACTTCATGCTGCAAAAGGAGGTCGTGGATCGCATGGCTGCAAAACCCTCCTCCAGTGACTACGGCCGGCTATCGGTCATGATCCAGCACCGGTTTGCTGTTGAAAAACTCTTCGACGTTGCGCCAGAGGCATTTCATCCACCACCCAAGGTCGGGTCCGCCATGGTGCGCCTAAAGCCCTTGGCGCGTTCCGCGGCGCTGGTTCAGGATCCGGCGCTATTTAGCGAACTGGTGACGCGTGCCTTTACCCAGCGGCGCAAGATGATCCGCAATGCGCTTGGAAGCTATCTTGGGGATGCCGCTTGGAACGAACTGGGACTCGATCCGGTTTTGCGGCCGGAGAATCTCAGCGTGGAAGACTATGCACGCACTGCTAACTATGTCGCGCGGCAACGCGCCATGGAAAGCGCTAGGCCGGGCGAGCCCTCTGAATGAACTCGATCTTATAACCGTCGGGATCTTCGACAAAGGCAATCACTGTTGTCCCATGCTTCATCGGGCCCGCCTCGCGAGTGACATTTCCGCCCCGCGCCCGGACATCCTCGCAGGCTTTATACGCATCTTCGACTTCAATAGCGATATGCCCGTAACCTGCGCCCAAATCGTAGGACTTGATTTCCCAGTTGTGGGTAAGTTCGAGCACCGCCTGCTCTGCCTCTGAACCGTATCCAACAAAAGCCAGCGTGAACTTTCCGTCAGGAAAGTCTTTTCGCCGCAGCAATGTCATCCCTAGCACTTGCACATAGAAATCCAGCGATCGCTGCAGATCGCCTACGCGTAGCATGGTGTGCAATATCCTCATTTAAGTTCTCCTTCTCCTTACACTTCCACGAGTTCGAAGTCTTCCTTGCGCGCACCGCATTCTGGGCATACCCAGTTCACCGGCACATCTTCCCAGCGAGTGCCGGGCTTGATGCCTTCCTCGGGGACCCCCGCGGCTTCATCGTAGAGGTAACCGCATATCACACACATGAACGTTTTGTAGACCTGGACGTCGGACGTCATCGTTGTTCTATCCCGAATCAAGTAAACTCGGTATTTTATAGGAATGCCCGTTCGGGCAGAACTAGTGTCCGCTGCCCCGCCTCCTGTAGTACTCACCTTCGCCGCCTCGGATCCAAGTGGAGGTGCTGGAATACAAGCCGATCTGTTGACGCTATCCAGCATGGGCTGTCATGTTCTATCGGTGCTCACCGCCATCGTAGTTCAAGACACGGTCGGTGTGGAAAACATATACGTCCTGGATGCGGATTGGGTCGCCGACCAAGCCCGCTGCGTACTGGAAGATATGCCGGTGGCGGCCTTCAAGGTGGGAGTGCTCGGGAGCGTGGATGTTATCGCTGCCGTCGCCGAGGTGGTATCCGACTATCCGGAGGTGCCCTTGATTTTAGATCCGGTACTGGCATCGGGCCGGGGTGATGAACTCGCCAATGAGGCAGTGATTTCCGCCATGCGTGAACTGCTCATTCCGCAAACCACGGTACTCACTCCGAACAGTTTGGAATTGCGCCGCTTGGTTCAAAGCGAGTTTGACGAAGAGGAAGCAAGCATCGAAGCGTCCGCCCAACGCATCTTGGAGTTGGGTTGCGAGTATGTCTTGGTCACCGGAACGCACGAGAACACGCAGCAAGTGGTCAATGTCTTGTACTCGCGTGAGGGCCTCGTGCGTAGCGACACTTGGCAACGCTTGCCGGGCAGCTTCCATGGGTCGGGGTGCACCTTAGCCTCTGCTATCGCCGCTACGATCGCGAATGGACTGGATGTGCCCGAAGCGGTTCGCGATGCACAGGAGTTTACGTGGCAAACCTTGAATGGAGCCTACCGGCCAGGCATGGGACAGATGATTCCCGATCGCTTGTTTTGGGCGCGTGAGGATAGTGAAGGCAAAACCGATTAGTGGTTTGTACGCCATCACGCCCCAGACCGAAGACGATTCGGATTTATTCCGGCGGGTCGAGCAGGCGCTGGTGGGTGGTGTAGCCCTGCTACAGTACCGCGACAAGACACCAGACTCGGTGCGCAGGTACCGGCGTGCGGCCTGCCTGCGCGATCTCTGTAGGAGGTTTGGTGTTCCGCTCATCATTAATGATGATCCCAAACTCGCCCGTGACGCGGAAGCTGATGGCGTGCACCTGGGTCGTGACGACCATGATATTTCGAGCTCACGAGCACTTCTAGGTGCGCACGCGATCATCGGTGTGTCCTGTTACGACCAGATTGAACGTGCCCGCGATGCGCAGGCCCAGGGCGCTAATTATGTTGCTTTCGGTAGTGTGTTTTCTTCGCAGGTTAAGCCCGGGGCGGTGAGGGCCTCCTTGGAATTGATTCGCCAAGCGAGCGATGAAATCAAGATCCCCGTGGTGGCCATCGGCGGAATCGATCTGAGTAACGCCTGGCAGGTGATTCAAGCGGGTGCGCATTGTGTGGCGATTATTACCGCCTTATTTTCCGCCCCCGACATCAGCGAACGGGCGCGAGCCTTCGCAGGGTTTTTTTCTTCGGTACACGAGCGAGGTTGACGGCCCATGATTTCTCGAAATCAATCATTGTTTGAGGCTTCCCAGCGCGTTATTCCTGGTGGTGTGAATTCCCCTGTCCGCGCCTTTAGAGCAGTGGGAGGGACGCCCTTATTTTTCTCCAAGGCGAGCGGCTCCCGGTTCTGGGATGCTGATGGCAAACCCTATCTCGACTATGTCGGTTCTTGGGGACCGCTTATATTGGGTCACGCTCACCCGGAAGTGGTCGAGGCGGTACGCAAGGCCGCGGAGTTTGGTCTGAGCTATGGCGCGCCGACGGAAGCGGAACTCCAACTGGCGGAGCTGCTTCAGCAGCGTCTACCGTCGCTGGAGATGTTACGCTTGGTGAGTTCAGGAACGGAAGCGACCATGACGGCTATACGGCTCGCCCGTGGGTTCACCGGGCGGAGCAAAATCATCAAATTCGAAGGGTGCTATCACGGGCACGCGGATGCGCTGTTGGTGAAGGCTGGATCGGGCGCTTTAACCCTTGGCCAACCGAGTTCCGCTGGGGTGCCCGCGGAAACCGCAGCTCACACCATCGTGCTTTCCTTCAATGACGCCGAAGGACTTAAGCAGACCTTTGACGAACAAGGCGCCAGCATTGCTGCCGTCATCGTCGAACCCGTTCCGGGAAATATGAACCTTATCTATCCCGCGCCAGGGTATTTGCAATTGCTGCGAGAACTCTGCACCCGAGAGGGCGCCGTGCTGATCTTCGACGAAGTCATGACGGGATTCCGGGTGGGACCGCAAGGTGCGCAAGGGTTGTTCGGTATTCATCCGGATCTCACGACCCTGGGGAAAGTCGTGGGTGGGGGTATGCCCCTGGCCGTCTTCGGCGGGCACCGCGAGATCATGCAGTGCATCGCGCCGCTAGGTCCGGTCTATCAAGCAGGAACCTTATCGGGCAATCCGATTGCCGTGGCAGCAGGGCTCGCCACACTACGCTTAATCGGCAAAGCGGGGTTTTTCGAGGACCTGAGCCGGTGCTGCCGTTCCTTAGTGGACGGTGTGTCCGAAGCGGCGGCCCAGGTGGGAGTCGCCTTCAGTGCGCAATCCGTGGGCGGGATGTTCGGAATGTATTTTAGCCGGCAAGTGCCTAGGAGCTACGCCGAAGTGATGCAAAGCGACCGAGAGACGTTCAATCGCTTTTTCCACCTTATGCTGGAAGAGGGAGTCTATCTCGCGCCATCGGCTTTCGAGGCGGGATTTGTGTCCTCGGCGCACTCGCAGGCGGATATCGGCGAAACCATCGGCGCTGCGCGCCGTGTGTTCGCGAAACTTGCTTCTTGAAACGCTACTTCAATCCGCCTATGTACTGCGCGACGGATTCGATTTCTTTGTCCGTCATACGGGCGGCGACAGCGCGCATCATGTTGTTGGGATCGTTGGAGCGCTCGTTGCCACGAAAGGCCTTGAGCTGCGTGACGGTGTATTCCGCGTGCTGGCCCGCGAGCCGCGGATACTGGGCGGGAATTCCCGCGCCATTGGGTGAATGGCATCCCGCGCAGGCCGCGACGCCGGTACTCACGTTCCCTCCTCGGAAGACCTTGCGGCCTAGCTCAACGGAGCTAGCATCCTTGGCGCTTCCGCCTTTCGGAGCTTGGGAGGAAAAGTAAGCGGCGACATTCTTTACGTCATCATCGCTTAAAGCGGCCACCATGCCGGCCATCACGGGATTTTTTCGGTCACCTGACTTGTAGTTCTTGAGTTGCTTGACGATGTAGCCTGAGTGTTGGCCGGCGAGGTTGGGATTGGCGGAGAGGAAACTATTGCCATCGGTCCCGTGACAAGCCGCGCAAATTTGGGAAGCGATCTGCTGTCCCTTGGCGGGGTCGTCTCCAGCGGCGGGGACGGAACTCGTGAGGGCCAGCATGGACAGACCGAGGATCCAAGGTTTCATCCGAACTCCGAAGAAAAGAAGATTGCGCTGTTTCGCGATCTTGCAATAAGTTCACCCGAGCACCAGTGAAACCAGTGAACGCGAAAGCCGTGAATTCTATCTTAAGCGAAATGACTGACGCATATCTAAACGTGGACTTCGCCTTTGGGGCGGCAAAACTGGACCAACTTCCGGTGCAAGAAGGGCCGGAAGTCGCCTTCGCGGGCCGCTCAAATTCGGGCAAGTCGACGGCCATTAACGCCCTGTGCAACCGCAAGCGTCTAGCATTCGTAAGCAAGACGCCGGGCCGGACCCGGCAGATCAATTTTTTTCGAGTTTCCTCGGGAGGTTTTCTGGTGGACTTGCCCGGCTACGGGTACGCCAAAGTGTCCGGAAGCCTGCGCTCGGCCTGGGGAAGTTTGCTGGGCGGTTACGTGACACAACGGCAGGCGCTGCGCGGCATCGTGGTGATGATGGATAGCAGGCATCCCTTCACGGATCTCGATTTCCAGTTGCTAGATTGGATAGGACAATCCCCTAGACCGGTCCACATGTTGCTGACGAAGGCCGACAAACTAAACCGGCAAGAGTGCAACCGGCTCTTGAAGCAAGCGCAAGAGCAACTGGCGGGTATGCCGGGGCTATACACCGTGCAGTTGTTCTCCGGCGCCAGCAAGCTCGGAGTGGAGGAAGCCCGCGGAAAAGTAATGGAGTGGCTGCGGGCCGATCCTACTGTCTTGCCGCAGTGAGGGCATCTCGGGACGTAGAATGCAGTTCTCGGGACAAAAAAAACCCCGGTCAAAGGGGAGATACCGGGGCTAAGCCTTACTTGAATAGATTCAGTTAAGGCACCCGCTCAGGGAGGTGAAGCGGGAGACGTCACCGTCTGTAGCTTTAGTTTCTTGGCTTATTGAAAAGTTCCGCGGCGGTTTGATGGAGCTTTCTCGGAATTTATAAGCCGTTATTGCTCAATATCCATAAGGAATAGATGAACATACTGAGCTCTTTTCCGCGCAAAAGGATGCGTCGGCTTCGCCGTGATGACTTCACCCGGCGGCTCATCCGTGAGCACTCGCTCACAGCAGATGACTTTATCTACCCTGTATTCATATTGGATGGGAAAGATCGAACGGAGCCTGTGAAGTCCATGCCGGGGGTTGACAGAATGACGCTCGACAAGCTCTATCCGGTCGCCGAACGGTGTCTGAGTCTGGCCATTCCCTGCCTTGCTCTATTCCCGGTCGTAGAGCGGGAACTCAAATCCCCTGGCGCGGAGGAGGCATTCAATCCCGAGGGCTTAGTACCTCGTGCCATCGCAGGACTCAAACAGCGATTTCCCGAATTGGGAGTGATGACCGATGTGGCCCTGGACCCCTATACCACCCATGGTCAGGATGGTGTCATCGACGAGAACGGGTACGTGCTCAACGACGAGACCATCGAGATTCTCGCCAGGCAAGCTGTCGTCCATGCCAACGCAGGAGTCGATATCCTCGCGCCCTCGGACATGATGGATGGCCGGATCGGCGCCTTGCGCCTAGCCCTCGATGAGCACCGGCATATTCACACCCGCATCCTGGCCTATTCAGCCAAATACGCGTCTAGTTTTTATGCCCCTTTCCGCGATGCGCTTGGATCTGGCGCCAATCTAGGCAAGGGTAACAAATACAACTATCAGATGGATCCCGCTAATTCCGACGAGGCACTTTGGGAGGTGGGGCTCGATCTAGACGAAGGCGCGGACATGGTGATGGTCAAGCCGGGGCTCCCCTATCTCGACATCGTTCGGCGCGTAAAAGATACCTACAAGGTACCAACGTTCGTGTACCAAGTGAGCGGAGAGTACGCGATGCTCATGGCTGCCATAAAGAACGGCTGGCTCGACGAGAAGGCTTGTGTCCTGGAGGCGCTGCTGGCCTTCAAACGCGCGGGAGCCGACGGCATTCTCACTTACTTCGCGCTATCGGCGGCGGGGTGGCTTCGCGAGCATCAATGATCGCTCCTAGGTACTCGCCGCCGATGCGCGGCGATCGCGTTCCAACTGCAGGACAAAGCGCTGCATCACGGTTGCTTGAGGATTGCGCAAGCCTACGAATTCGCAGCCATAGCGTCGTATCGAAGTCTTGCCATCACGCCTGAATGGCGAGGCACGCCGAACGCGGATAGAAACTTCTAGGCTACCGGCCTCGTGGAGATTTACGAGACACTTGTCGTAGATCTTTCCCACGATCAACTCAGGGGCATCATCGGGCGGAGACAGGGCGATTCCTCCCAACCCGATATCCATCGCCCGGCAGTCCAAGGTCAGATCCTTCGGTAGCGGCACGGCGCAAACCGCGGGGGTCTTAGGGGGATGGACGCTCTAAAGTAGGCGCGCCGCTGCACTTTTAGAATGCGCTGCGGGAGCTTTAAACGAATGGCCGGAACCCCGTCTAACTCGATCAACTCTCCCTGTTCCGATCTAAATTCGACGCGTGCACCATCCAATGAGCTTTGCAGGGAAAGCCCACCGCCTTTGCCGATTTGTTCCCTGTGCTTTTCATCGGATGGTGCATCTAGCAAAAGGTAGCTCTTATCAGCGTTGACTTCCAGAATCACGGTCACAAAGCTCACTCCAGCGGGTTCCATCCGGCCTGTCATCATGGTTCGTGACCTATGCAGGGCATTGAGCGTATAGGCGATGTCAACCTTTGAATGCAGCCAGTAGGGGCTCTTGTCGTTGGCGAGGCTCATGCGTTAGGTTCTTCAGCCAACAACGCTTCCACGCAGGCGAGGGAGGCGCGCGGCAAGGACCGTCCGTGGGGGGTGGTGCGCGAGGAATGTCGTTCGTGATCTGATGACAACACCGAGAGTTCAATGAGCGCTTCCTCGGTTTCGATGATGAATGCGGGCGTCATTACTTCCCGGCTGCCGATGAACAAGCGATTCTCCTTGGCCGAAAAGGGCACGCCTTGGTTGAGTAGGTACAACTCAACATCTTTTGCGCTATCCGCATAGAGGTGCAATTGGATGCTCGAAAGCCGGCCGATGCTTCCCGTTACAACCCCTCCCACGAGTTGCGGGCGGAAATGCTCGAATATCCGCATACTGTCTCGCGCCAGGGTGCGCAACGATAAAAGGCGGTCTCGGTGCTCATCAGCATGATAGAGCGCTTGATAGCTTGTGAGCGCGCTCTCAATTTCCCCGTTCGTCGGAAGATTCCGTGAGTCGGGAGCGCCCACTTGGCGCGCGGCCTTTCGTTTGGCCGCCCCGAAATCTGTGACGCCATCCTCGGCGATTATCCGGGCTGCCTGATGCGCGATACGTTCTCGCATTTGCTCGCGTGCGCCGCCGTCCCCCCGTGCCATGATCGCGTACCTTGGATGAGTAGGTTAGTACAGTTCGCCTTGCTTGTCGTCGGAAGGCCTAGGCGCGATGCCCACACCGTTGCCAGGCATGCCGTCGATCTCCGGCGGGAGATTCTCTTGATAGAAATAATCCGTGATCGAGTCCGCGCCTTGCTCTTCGCGCAGTCCTGTATCCGGATTCACACGCACGGAGACGACGCCCTCAGGCATTCGCGGAAGCTCTTCTGGAATACTCTTGAGCGCAGCACCCATGTAGCTAATCCAAAGGGGCAACGCGGCCACGGCGCCGGTTTCGTTGGGGCCTAGGGAACGGGGGGTATCAAACCCCATCCAGGCGACCGCGGTAACGTGCTTCTGAAAGCCCGCGAACCAAGCATCCATCTGGTCGTTGGTTGTCCCGGTTTTGCCTGCGATGTCTCTGCGCCCCAATTGCAATGCACGGGCGCCCGTTCCCCCGCGAATGACGTCTTGCATCATGCTAAACATCACGAAGGCGTTGCGGGGGTCGATCGCTTGCGGCGCTCCGCTGCCGGATCTCGAAGGTTGTGCGCGGCTTAGTACTTTGCCCTCGGAATCTTCCACACGCGTGATAAAGTACGGCGATACACGGTATCCGCCATTGGCAAATACGCAATAACCCGTTGCAAGCTCCAGAGGTGTTACGGAACCCGCGCCCAAGGCCATGGTGAGGTAAGGCGGGTGGCGCTTGGCATCAAAGCCAAAGCGTGTGATGTAGTCCTGAGCATACTGCGTCCCGACGGCGCGAAGAATGCGGATAGAGACTAGATTCTTTGATTTGGTCAGTGCCGCCCGCATGCGTATCGGGCCGTCATAGGTTCCATCGAAGTTCTTGGGCTCCCAGCTGGCCGAACCGGTTTCGGTGGCATCGAAGCTAAGTGGCGCGTCATTAATAATTGTGGCTGGCGTGAAGCCTTTTTCAAGCGCGGCGGAATAGACAAAGGGTTTGAAACTCGATCCGGGTTGCCGCTGGTTTTGAGTCACATGGTTGTACTTGTTGCGCACGAAGTCGAATCCGCCGACCAAGGCGCGAATCGCGCCGGACTCGGGATCCATGGCCACTAGGCCCGCTTCCACCTGCGGAAATTGGGCAATCTCCCAAGCTCCTTTTTCGTTTTTGCGAACACGGATAAACGCTCCCCGGCGAACCCTCTTGCTGGCGGGAGCCTTCTCGCCCATGAAAGCTTTCGCGAGTTTAAGCCCATCGGCTGTGATCTCAAGCGTCTCGCCACCCTTTCGGACCGCCTTGAGGCGCTGTGCACTCAACTCCAAGACCAAAGCCACGTGAAGATCGTCGCTGTCCTCTCGGTCTTGAAGCAAGTCATCTAATGCATCCTCGGAAATGTCCTTAGGTAGTTCTTGGAAATCCTCCGCGCCGCGGTAGCCGTGCCGGCGGTCGTAGTCAAGAATACCCTTACGCACCGCGAAATAGGCGGCGTCTTGGTGTGCCTTGTTGAGAGTCGTGAACACACGAATGCCGTGGGTGTAGGTCTTCTCACGATATTGGTCGTAGACCGACTGGCGCACCATCTCATTGAAATGATCGGCATGAGAGGCGTAGCTGGATTGCTCCTTTCTTACAAGCAGCGGTTCCGCGAGTGCCCCCTTATGTTGGGCTTCCGTAATGAACTTTAGCTCACGCATGCGCCGCAATACGTACTGTTGGCGTTGCACGGCGCGTTGCCGGTTGACGACGGGATTGTATCGAGACGGCGCCTTGGGAAGACCGGCGAGCATGGCCATCTCGGAAAGACTCAAGTCCTTTAGATTCTTGCCGAAGTAGGCCTGAGCTGCGGCAGCGTATCCATAGGCGCGTTGTCCAAGGTAGATTTGATTGATGTACAACTCGAGAATTTGATCCTTTGTCAGGCTGTGTTCAATCTTGAAGGCAAGCAGTGCTTCGTTGAACTTACGACTAAAGGTCTTCTCCGAACTCAGGAAAAAATTCCGAGCTACTTGCATGGTAATGGTGCTTGCGCCCTGCTTGGCTTCGCCAGCCGTGAAATTCGCCAATACCGCCCTTACGATTCCCAGGTAGTCGATGCCGCCATGTTGATAGAAACGCTCGTCCTCCGCCGCAATGATGGCCTGTCGCAAGGGCACGGGAACCTCTTGGATGCGCACAACGGCACGGCGCTCTTCCCCGAACTCGCCGGTGAGCAGTCCCTCGTCGCTGAAAATGCGTAAAGGCACTTTGGGGCTGTATTGGGTGAGGGCTTCGAGAGATGGCAGTTTGGGATAGGCCAAAGCGACCGCGAACCCGACGAAGAAGACCGAGGCGAGGACCAATGAGACGAGGACAAGTACGGGAAATAACCACCAACGGTTGGGCATCTGGGTTGTCTTGTAAGAAATTTGTGGGTGGTAGGGCGAGCATTCTAACTTCGCAAACAAATCCTGAAAACTTTAGCGTTGGCGCCGATATAGCAGCCACGACCTTCTAACTACAAGGCGATCGTTAATTCCATGATGACTGCGAGACTAACGGAAGCACTTAGATCCAATGGCCATGCCATCGCTAAGCTCTTCAAACCTAAGACACCCCCCATGATTGGCGTAGACATCAGTTCGTCCTCGGTCAAGATGGTCGAGTTGGTAGACGCGGGCAAAGGGCGCTACCGCCTTGAACGCTATGCCATCGAGGCACTGCCTAAGGACGCCGTAGTCGATGGCAACGTCATGAACTTAGAGGCCGTGGGCGAAACTCTTCGTCGGGGCTGGAAACGTATGGGCAGCCGCGTGAAAAACGTGGCCATGGCGTTGCCTTCGGCCCAGGTCATTACCAAGAAAATCGTCGTGCCCGCGGGATTGCGCGAAGAGGATCTTGAAATTCAAGTCGAGACCGAAGCCAATCAATATATTCCTTTCGCGCTGGAGGAAGTAAATCTTGACTTCCAGATTCTAGGGGTTAGCGCTACCAACCCCGAGGAAATGGAAGTGCTGATCGCCGCTTCCCGAAAGGAAAAGGTCGAGGACCGTGTGGCCTGCGCTGAAGTTGGCGGGCTCAAAACGGTGGTCATGGATATCGACTCTTTCGCCGCGCAGAACGCCTTCGAGGTCATTCAGGCCGAGCTTCCCGACGGCGGCAAAGACCAGGTCATCGCCTTGGTCGACATTGGCGCCTCCTTGATGAACATCAATGTGTTGCGCAATAACCAGAGCGTGTACATGCGTGAGCAGCCTTTCGGGGGCAATCAGCTCACGCAGGAAATCCAACGCCACTATAACTTGTCTCCAGAAGAAGCGGAGGCGGCCAAGCGCAACGGGGGACTTCCGGAGACCTACGAGGCGGAGGTCGTGCAACCCTTTATGGAAACCTTGGCGTCGGAAGTAACGCGTGCCCTGCAATTCTTCTATACCTCTACCCAGTACAGCGCGGTGAATCATATCTTCCTTTCCGGTGGATGTGCGACGCTTCCGGGATTAGATAGTGTGGTCGCGCGGCGAACCAATGTCACGGCACACATCGCCAATCCCTTCTCAGCCATCGAGGTCTCGCCAAAAATTAAGTCCCGCCAGCTTGACCAGGATGCACCCGCCTTAGTGGTCGCCTGCGGCCTGGCGTTGAGGAGGTTTGACCAATGATCCCAATTAACCTACTGCCGCATCGAGCGCAAAAAAGAGCGGCGCTGCAAAAGCAGTTCTTTGTCATGGCTGCTGGTATGGCCCTGATAGGCGTTGGAGCGGTGATCCTCGTACATGGGTTTTTCGCCCAGAGGATTGATACCCAGTTGAGCCGAAACAAGTATCTAGATGACGAGATCGCGGCGCTCGACAAACAGATCGACGAGATCAAGAAACTCAAGGAACAAACCCAGTCCTTGCTTGCACGCAAGAAGGTGGTGGAGGCTCTACAGTCCGATCGAACCGAGGCCGTTCGCTTGCTCGATCAACTTGTCCGGCAACTTCCCGAGGGGCTTTATCTAAAGTCCATCAAGCAGACCAATGATATGGTCAACGTCCAGGGTTTTGCATCTTCGAATGCGCGCGTGTCGACGCTCATGCGCAATTTTGAAGCTTCCCCCTGGTTGGAGAGTCCAACCTTGGTGGAAATAAAAGCAGCCAAGGTGAATGACAACCCCATTAGTGAGTTCAGTCTCAACGTGAAGATCACAAGAACGCACGAGAAAGCCGAAGGCAACGGCAAGACCGCAGCGCATCATCCAAGACCGTCGCCGGCCGCTGCTACCTCCTCACCGACTAAGAGCTAAGTTATGACATTAGACGAACTCAAACTCTTAAACCCAAAGGAGATCGGCTCTTGGCCGATCCTACCGAAGCTGGGCGCGTTGCTCGCGATCTTCTCGTTGATTGTTGCGGGGGGCTATTGGTTCGACTGGTCGAATCAGTGGGGCGAACTCACCGCAGCGAGAAACAAAGAATCGGAGTTGCGTACTTCATTCGTGGACAAAAAGCGGCAGGCCATCAACCTCGATGCTTACACTAAGCAACTGCGAGACATCGAGCAGTCCTTCGGAGCGATGCTCAAGCAACTCCCAAACAAAGCGGAGATGGAAGCCCTACTGTCGGACATCAACCAAGCGGGATTGGGGCGCGGCCTGCAGTTCGAACTTTTTAAGCCGGCGGAGAAGGAAACCTTCTACGATTTTTACGCAGAGCTCCCCATAACGATCAAGGTTTCGGGAAACTACCACGACGTCGGTTCCTTCACTAGCGATGTGGCGCAATTGCCAAGAATCGTAACGCTAAACAATGTGGCCATGGCGACCGATAAAGAGGGCAAGTTAGTTTTGGATGCGGTTGCGCGAACCTTTCGTTACCTCGATGACGAGGAAATGGTGGCCAAACGCAAGGCTGCCAAGGAAAAGACCGCGCAAAAGGATAAGAAGTGATGCGAGCCTTAGGAATTGCACTTTGTACTGTCCCCTTTTTGGTGGCGTGCGGCGCCAGCGAATTTCAAGACTTGAAGGAGTTCGTCAATCAATCGGGTAGCGGCCTACGCGGGAAGGTGGAGCCGCTCCCTCAGGTGGCGGTTTACGAACCGTTTGCCTACAACGGTTTTGATCTGCCCAACCCTTTTGCGCCGCGCAAGAAAGAGGCAAGTAGAGCCGCTGGCTCAGGTCCGCAGCCGGATACAGACCGCAAACGAGAAGCGCTCGAGGCCTTTCCACTCGAGAGCTTGAAGATGGTCGGTGTATTGGAGCGCGCGAACCATCATTGGGCGATCATCAAGACGCCCGACCACAACCTCTACCGTGTGCATCCGGGCAATTACATGGGGCAGAACTTCGGCAAGATCACCATGGTTACAGATGGAACGGTGAACCTTCTGGAAATCATTCAAGACACCACCACCGGCAGTTGGAGCGAACGAACCAGCACGCTGCAACTAATCGAGGAAGAGGAGCCAAATAAATGACGTGCTATTCAGTGTCGCGCTTTACGGGATTTATCTACGCTGTGGCGATAAGCCTGCTGCTTGCTCCTGGTTCTTACGCTCAGAGCGTGAAGCCGGGAAATGCGCTGCAAAATATCGACGTGGAATCTCAAAGCGGAAAAGTCGTCGTCAAGCTCAAACTCAAGCAAGCGCTGTCCAGCGCTCCGGCAGGGTTCAGTTTGTCCAACCCTCCGCGCGTGGCCTTCGATTTTCCCATCTTAGAGAACGAGACCGGGCGGACTTCTCAAGACGTGAGCGAGGGCGATTTGCGATCCATCCGGGTGGGAGAGGGAGGCAACCGCACGCGCGTGGTGTTTACTCTATCGCGGTCGATGACTTATGACGCTAAAGTCGATGGGCAAAATGTTGTCATCACTTTGATAGGTGGCGCGCAGGAGGCGGCTCGCTTTGCCGAGGACAAACCCGCAAAACAACCCCACTTTGTGAAGAAGCTGGACTTCAAGCGCGGCCGAAATGGGGAGGGCCAAGTCGTGATCGATTTATCCGATACCGGGACCGGGATCGACATTCGCCAACAGGGTAAGAACGTTGTCGTAGACTTGCTTCAGACGGATCTAGCGAAGGCCATGGAGAAGCGCTTCGACGTCACGGACTTTGGTACTCCAGTGGAGTACTTTGAAGCAGCCTCCGTGGGCGAACACACGCGGGTCACCATTCACGGCAAGGGCAAGTGGGAACAAGCGGCCTACCAGACCGATACCCGTTTCGTGATCGAACTTAAACCTTTCATCGAAACCCCAGGAGTTCAGCGTAAGACCGGTTTCACTGGAGAGAAGCTTTCGCTGAATTTTCAGAACGTGGAAGTGCGAGCGGTGCTGCAGGTTATCGCGGACTTCACTGGACTGAACATCGTGACCAGTGACACGGTGTCGGGTAATCTGACTCTGCGTTTGAAGGATGTGCCCTGGGATCAATCCCTCGACATCATTCTCCAAGCCAAGGGTCTGGATATGCGTAAGAACGGCAACGTGGTCTGGATCGCACCTAGGGACGAGCTTGCGACGAAGGAAAAGCTGGCCTACGAGTCCCAGAACCAGATCCAAGAGCTCGAGCCCTTGCGCACGGAGAGTTTTCAATTGAATTATCAGAAGGCAGACGCAATACAGAAACTCATCACTGATCCGCAGCAAAAAGTGCTGTCAAAGCGCGGCAGTGCGGTGGTCGATCCGCGTACCAACACGCTCTTCGTGCAAGAAACCCCCAGTAAGCTCGAAGAAGTGCGCGCGCTGATTAAGCAGATCGATGTTTCTGTCCGCCAGGTACTGATCGAATCTAGGATCGTCGAAGCAAAAGATACTTTCGCTAGAAATATCGGTGCGCGATTGGGTACGGTTGATGTCGCCGCGCTGCGCGGAGGAAAGAACGGCGGGCGCCTTTCCAATGGCGTTCGAATCGTGGCAGGGGGCAATGTCCGAAGCATGGGCGTTACCAACGGCATCGCTGAGGACTATTCGCAGAGTTTCTTCCCGGATTCGTTCAGTGTAAACATGCCGGCCGCGGGCATCAACGGGGTCTCGGCCGGACAGTTTGGTGTAAGTCTGTTCAACTCGGCAATGACGAGGTTTCTCAATCTCGAGGTGTCCGCGCTGCAAGCGGATGGGAAGGGCAAGATCATCTCCAGCCCGCGAGTGATTACCGCGGACAATGTCGAGGCCATCATCGAACAAGGCACGGAGATCCCTTATCAACAGGCAACAAGCAGCGGGGCGACCAGTATCGCGTTCCGCAAGGCAACCTTAAGCCTCAAGGTCAAGCCGCAGATTACCCCTGACGACAACGTCATCATGAAACTCGAGGTTCATAAGGACAGCGTCGGTCAGACAACCACGGCGGGTCCTTCGATCGACACCAAACAGGTCGTCACAGAAGTGCTGGTGGAGAATGGTGGCACCGTGGGTATCGGCGGTATCTTTACTCAGGACGAAGACAAGACGGTCACGAAAGTACCCTTCCTCGGCGACATCCCGATCATTGGCACCTTCTTCAAGAGCGAGACATCGAAGAACGATCGCAAGGAACTCCTGATCTTCGTTACGCCCAAGATCATGCGAGACAACCTAACCACTCGCTAGCCGCCTCACGCGTTGACAGAACGGCCCGCCAAGCTAAGCCTGGCGGGCCGTTCCTTTGTAGGGGACCGATTCGTTAGAATGTGCCTATGCGCCGGTCACTTTATCCAATTGCTACGCATTCAAAGAGCTTTCCGCGGAATATTTTTCTCATCGGCATGATGGGGGCGGGGAAGACCTCCGTCGGCCGTCTCTTAGCTAAGCGATTGGGAAAAGCGTTCTACGATTCCGACCAAGTGATCGAGTCACGAACCGGCGTCAAGATTCCCGTTATCTTCGATGTGGAGGGCGAGGCGGGCTTCCGTCAACGGGAGCGTGCCATCATCGATGAGCTTTCGGGATTGGAAAGAATCGTACTGGCCACCGGAGGCGGCGCAGTACTCACCGAGCACAATCGCCAATGCCTGCGTGCGCGCGGCACCGTCGTATATCTCCGCGCCTCGGTGCAGGATTTGTGGAATCGCACCCGGCAAGACAAGAACCGGCCGTTGCTAAAAACCGCCGATCCATTGGCCAGACTTACCGAACTGCATGCGCACCGCGACCCCATCTATCAAGAGCTCGCCCACGTAACCATGGACACCGGCCGCCAGAGCTTGCGGGCGTTGGTCGAGCGTCTTGAAAACCGGCTGGCGGCCGCGCAGGGTAAGCCGCCGGCGGCTGGCCTGGGCATGCCTCAAGGAACCTGACGTGCAGACGATTCGCGTTGACTTAGGCGATCGGGCATATCCCATACACGTAGGAGCGAACCTACTAGCGGGTGATTTGATTCAAAGCCATCTTGCACAGCCGCGTGTGGCCATTGTCACTAATCCCACGGTGGAGCGCTTGTATTTCAGCGCTCTCGAGCAACCGCTTCTAGCGCAAGGGGTGAAGGTATTAAAGATCGTCCTTCCAGACGGAGAAGCCTTCAAGACCTGGGAGACGCTCAATGTCGTATTTGACGAGTTGCTCACCCATCACTGCGAGCGTAAGACTACGCTCATCGCCCTAGGCGGCGGGGTGATCGGTGACATTACCGGATTCGCCGCCGCGAGTTATCAGCGCGGAGTACCTTTCATCCAGATCCCAACCACGCTGTTAGCGCAGGTGGATTCCTCCGTGGGAGGTAAGACCGGCATTAACCACCCGCGTGGCAAGAACATGATCGGCGCCTTCTACCAGCCGCGCCTGGTGCTGGCGGATACCAGTACGCTATTAACGCTTCCGGATCGCGAAATGAGGGCCGGTCTAGCCGAAGTGATCAAATACGGCCTCATCTGGGATGCGCACTTCTTCGCCTGGCTAGAAGGCAACCTCGATGCGCTGCTCAATAAAGACGCAGATGCCTTGACGCACGCCATCAAACGCTCCTGTGAGATCAAAGCCCAGGTGGTGGGGCAAGATGAACGGGAAACCGGCATTCGGGCCATTCTCAATCTAGGACACACCTTCGGCCACGCCATCGAAGCGGGCCTGGGTTTCGGGCGCTGGCTCCACGGCGAAGCGGTCGCCGCCGGTATGGTCATGGCCGCGCAACTTTCCCGCGCCATGGGCGATCTGACCGGCGAAGACCTCGGCCGTATTGTAGGGATTCTCAGGCGCGCCGGACTTCCCGTGGTGGGCCCTGGATTGGGCACCTCCCGTTACCTAGAGTTGATGGGGCTGGACAAGAAGGTGGAGGACGGAAAACTGCGCCTCGTGCTCTACAAGAAGATCGGGGCGGCGCAAGTGAGCGCTGGTTTTCCGTACGATCACCTGGAAGCCGTCCTCGCTGCCGCTGGCGGTTAAACAGCCGGCAACGGGCAACAAGTTCCGCTCGCATGTTGAAGGACCCAGCCTCGCCGGGTAGACTTAAAGGTTCCCGCTGAAGATTCACCAAGGTTTCGTCTAATCCACGGATGCCCATTGAGCGGCGGGTACGTCGAACCCGTATTCACAAGCGCGGCCCCGCCGAGACTCGGGACGCGGGAGGTGCTCCCATGACTCATCCAATGCTGCCAGAAAGACAGGGGTTGTACGACCCTAGGAACGAACACGACGCCTGTGGCGTGGGTTTTGTCGCCCATATCAAGGGCAAGAAGACCCATACCATTGTGGAGCATGGCCTGCAGATCCTGCGCAACCTCACCCATCGCGGCGCGGTCGGGGCGGATCCTCTGGCGGGCGATGGTGCCGGCATCCTGCTCCAGATTCCGGACCGGTTTTTCCGCGAAGAGATGGCGAAACAGGGGGTGAACCTGCCGCCCCTGGGTGAGTACGGCGTGGGCATCGTCTTCTTGCCGCAGGAGCCCGCCTCCCGCATTGCTTGTGAGTACGAGATCGAGCGCGCCATCAAGGACGAAGGCCAGATCCTATTGGGCTGGCGCGACGTGCCCCGGGATAATGCCGGCCTGGGTGAGACGGTCAAGAAGATCGAGCCGGTGATCCGGCAGGTATTCATCGGGCGCGGTGGCGAGGTCACGGTGACTGACGCCTTGGAGCGTAAGCTCTACATTATCCGCAAGGTCTCCGGTCACGCCATACAGGCGCTCAAGCTGGCCCATGGCAAGGAGTTCTACGTTCCCTCCATGTCCGCCCGCACGGTGGTCTACAAGGGCATGTTGCTAGCCCACCAGGTTGGCACCTACTATCTGGATCTGCAAGATTCTCGCGTCGTGTCGGCACTGGCTTTGGTGCATCAGCGCTTCTCCACCAACACCTTCCCCACCTGGGATCTGTCCCATCCCTTCCGCATGATCGCCCACAACGGCGAGATCAACACCTTGCGCGGAAATGTCAACTGGATTCGCGCCCGCGAGGGGGCCATATCGAGCCCCATCCTGGGAGACGATCTGAAGAAACTCTGGCCGCTGATTTACGACGGTCAATCCGACTCCGCTTCCTTCGATAACGCCCTCGAGCTACTGGTCATGGGCGGCTATTCCGTGGCCCACGCGGTCATGATGATGATCCCCGAGGCTTGGGAAGGCCACACCTTGATGGACGCCAACCGCCGCGCTTTCTACGAGTACCACGCGGCCATGATGGAGCCCTGGGACGGCCCGGCCGCCATAGCCTTCACCGACGGCAAGCAAATCGGCGCGACCTTGGACCGCAATGGACTGCGCCCGGCGCGCTACATCGTCACCGATGACGACCTGGTAGTGATGGGCTCGGAGTGCGGCTGCTTGCCCATTCCGGAAGAGAAGATCATCAAGAAGTGGCGCCTGCAGCCCGGCAAGATGTTTCTGGTGGACATCGAAGCCGGCCGCATCATCGACGACACGGAATTGAAGGAAGCGCTGGCCAAGACCAAGCCCTATCGCGAGTGGATCGAGCGCATCCGCATCAAGCTGGACGATATTCCCGCGCTCAGCCAAGCCCGCGAGCAATCGAAGGAAACGCTGCTGGATCGCCAGCAATCCTTCGCCTACACCCAGGAGGACATCAAGTTCATCTTGACCCCCATGGGCAGCAACGGCGAGGAACTGGTGGGTTCCATGGGGAACGACTCGCCCCTGGCGGTGCTTTCGGACAAGAACAAGACGCTGTATCACTACTTCAAACAGTTGTTCCCACAGGTGACCAACCCGGCCATCGACCCCATACGCGAAGAACTGGTCATGTCGTTGGTGTCCTACGTCGGTCCCAAGCCCAACTTGTTGGGTATCGACGAAGTCAATCCACCTCTTCGCTTGGAAGTCAGCCAGCCGGTGCTGGATTTCGAGCAGATGGAAACCATCCGCCATATCGAGTCGCATACCCAGGGCAAGTTCAAGTCCTACGAGTTGGACCTCACCTATCCGGTGGCGTGGGGCAAGGTGGCCATTGAGGCGCGGTTAGCCAGCCTGTGCGCTATGGCGGAAGACGCGGTGCGTAGCGGCTTCACCATACTGATCCTCTCCGACCGGAAAACCGATCGCGAGCGCGTGGCCATCCCGGCCTTGTTGGCCGTGGCCTTCATTCATCAACACCTGGTCAATCGCGGGTTGCGTACCTCCACGGGCCTGGTGGTGGAAACCGGTTCGGCGCGTGAGGTGCATCACTTCGCGTTGCTGGGCGGATACGGAGCGGAGGCCGTGCATCCCTACCTTGCTTTCGAGACCGTCATGCAACTGGCAGAGGCCGGAAGACTCGGCGAGACGGATGGCAAGAAGGCCTGCAAGAGCTTCGTCAAAGCGGTAGGCAAGGGCCTACGCAAGGTGATGTCCAAGATGGGCATCTCCACCTATATGTCCTACACCGGCGCCCAGATTTTCGAGGCCGTAGGTTTGTCGCGTGCGCTGGTGGACAAGTATTTCGCGGGCACCACCTCCAACGTGGAAGGCATCGGCGTATTCGAAGTGGCGGAAGAGGCCATTCGCGTGCACAAGAACGCCTTCGGTCAGGATCCCGTGTTGTCTCAACAATTGGATACCGGTGGGGAGTACGCTTTCCGGGTGCGCGGCGAAGAGCATATGTGGACACCGGACGCTATCGCCAAGCTTCAACACTCCACTCGTGAGAACTCCTATGCGACGTACAAGGAGTACGCGCAGATCATCAACGACCAGAGCAAGCGCCATATGACCTTGCGCGGCTTGTTCGAGTTCAAGTTCGATCCATCCAAATCGGTGCCTATCGAGGAAGTCGAGCCCGTCGCTGATATCGTGAAGCGTTTCTCCACCGGTGCGATGTCGCTAGGGTCCATCTCCACGGAGGCGCACACCACACTCGCCATTGCCATGAACCGCATCGGTGGCAAATCCAACACTGGTGAGGGTGGCGAGGACCGCAAGCGTTACGCCCCCGTCAAGGCCGGTGAAACGCTGGCATCGCGCATCGGCAGGGATCGCATCGAGCGCGACCTCGAACTTGAGGAAGGCGATCTACTCAAGTCCAAGATCAAACAGGTGGCCTCTGGCCGCTTCGGCGTTACGGCGGAGTATCTGGCCAGCGCCGAACAGTTGCAGATCAAGGTGGCGCAAGGCGCCAAGCCGGGTGAGGGCGGGCAGTTGCCCGGAAAGAAAGTCTCCGAGTACATCGCGGAACTGCGCTATTCCACTCCCGGCGTGGAACTAATCTCGCCGCCGCCTCATCACGATATCTACTCCATCGAGGATTTGGCGCAGTTGGTTCATGATCTGAAGAACGCCAATCCCAAGGCGTCCATCAGCGTCAAACTGGTGTCCGAAATCGGTGTGGGGACAGTCGCCGCGGGCGTTGCGAAAGCCAAGTCCGATCACGTCACCATCGCTGGTCACGACGGCGGCACGGGTGCTAGCCCCTGGAGTTCCATCAAGCATGCGGGGTCGCCGTGGGAGTTGGGTCTGGCTGAAACCCAGCAGACTCTCGTGCTCAACCGGTTGCGCGGCCGTATCGCGGTGCAAGTGGACGGCCAGTTGAAGACAGGCCGGGACGTCGCCATTGGCGCCATCCTCGGCGCGGACGAATTCGGGTTCGCCACCGCACCCCTGGTCGTCACCGGCTGCATCATGATGCGAAAGTGCCACCTCAATACCTGCCCCGTCGGCGTTGCGACCCAAGACCCGGTGCTGCGCAGGAAATTCCGCGGGCAGCCCGAGCATGTCATCAACTACTTCTTCTTTGTCGCCCAAGAGCTGCGCGAGATCATGGCGCAACTCGGTATTCGGAATCTGAACGATCTCATCGGCCGCGCCGACTTGCTAGACATGAAGAAAGGCATCGAACACTGGAAGGCGAAGGGCTTGGATTTCGGCCGCATCTTCTACATGCCTAACATGCCGGCCGACGTTGCGCGTTACCACGACCAAACGCAGGATCACGGTTTGGAGAAGGCGCTGGATCACCGGCTGATCGAACTGGCGCGTCCTGCCTTGGAGCGAAAAGAAAAGGTCGTCATCGAGACGCCCATCCGTAACATCAACCGCACCGTAGGCACCATGCTCTCGGGCGAGATCGCGCAGCGTTACGGGCACGAAGGACTACCGGATGAAACCGTCCATGTGCGTCTGGCGGGCTCGGCGGGGCAGAGCTTTGGTGCCTTCCTCGCCAAGGGCGTGTGGCTGGATCTCATCGGCGAGACCAACGATTACTGCGGCAAAGGGCTTTCCGGCGGCCGCGTCTCCGTGCAGCCCTCGGCCAAATTCCGCGGGGAGTCCACCGGCAATATGATCACCGGCAATGTGGTGCTCTACGGCGCCATCGCCGGTGAGGCTTATTTCCGGGGCGTTGCCGGCGAGCGTTTCGCCGTGCGTAACTCCGGCGCCCATGCGGTGGTGGAGGGTGCGGGCGACCACGGCTGCGAGTACATGAC
>JBKKAO010000361.1:0-3103 GCA_046714645.1 Burkholderiales bacterium
AACCTGTCCACATTGACGCCGCCGTCGGCGCGCCCGGGCTGGAGCAGCGAATCTCCAGGCGCGCCTTGATTCACGTCGGCGAAGACGTGGTTGTTGCTGAGCACATAGAGCGCACCGGCGGGATCCCCGGGGCCGGTGGACCGGCAGAAACACGAGATAGTGCCAGCCGTCACTGTGTTATGCGCCGCGCTGATGCCGGCGAGCACGGGCCGCTGGCGGTTGCGGCGCGCGGAGCTGCACGCGGCGATGGAGATGAACGCGGGCGCGGACTCGATCACGTCCGTAGGGATTCCGCCGATCGCGCTGGGAAGCCGGTCGCGCTTGGCAAACATCGACAGGGCGAGTTTCTGCGTCACATACAGCCGCACGCAGCGCGTGGACGTTGGCGTTCCGTTCACAAGCTTGCGGCCGATCCCCACGGCGTGAACGTTGCGGTGCGCTGCTTTGGCGGCGGCCGCTACGCTCGTTAGCGCGGCCATGCCGACGACTTTGGCTTTCGCTCCGGCGGGAAGGAGCTTTCGGCTGAGCGATCGCTTCGCTTCTAGAAGATCCTTTGTGCTTGCCATTTCTGCCTCCTCGTTAGTAGGGCAGTCGTCGCGGATCGAGCAGCTGCCACAATCTTGACCTTAGCCACATGGTTTGCTGAAAAGCGGCTCGATGCTCGCTGCATTGAGCGCCCGGGTCAATATGCCAAAAGTTATGTAAGTGTAGAAGGATAAGGGTCGGCTTGTCACGCCGCCGACAACCGGCTATTCGCCCACGTGAGCCGGTCGATCAAGATGCGCAGGAATGCCTTGTTCATCTGCTTCTGCAACGTATCGGAGGCGCGGTTGAGATCCTGCGCCTTGATCTCGATAACGGATAGGGGAGAAAGTGCGGTGATGGTGGTGGTGCGCCGCGCGTTGAGATCTTCGAAGTAGAGCATCTCGCCGAAGCAATCGCCCGCGCGCAAGATGTTGAGAAGCCGTCCGCTCTTCGACACCTTCGCCTCACCGGCGCTGATGATGCAGAAGTAATCACCGGAGTCCCCTTCCCGGATGACCACATGCTCCGAGAGAAATTTCCGCCACGAGGTGATGCGCAGGGTTTCCCATATCTCCTGGTCGCCAAAGTCCTTGAAGAAGGATAGCGCCCTGATGGTGTCGAATTTCTGCGTGTCCGATATGGTATCGGCGGGAAGCTCAAGGTTACGGTAAGCGAAGGTCAGGTCCTTGGAGAACTCGGCCCAGGATGGATACCGGTCTTCGAGTTTCTTCTGGAGTGCGCGCATGACCACGCGATCCAGCTCCGGGGGCAGATCCTTGCGGTAGGCGCTAGGGGGTAATGGATCGATATTGACTGTTTGGTAGAGCAAGCTGCCGCGGTTGCTCGCCGTGTGGGGGAGTTTGCCGGTGAGCAATTGGTACATCACCACGCCCAAGGAGTAGATGTCGGTTTGGTGCGAGAGCTCCTGATCTTGAACCTGCTCGGGGGACATGTAGGCGGGCGAGCCGATACCCTTTAGCTGCGTGTGATCGGCCCGCTCGTACTGGGCGGCGCCGAAATCGCTGATCTTGATGTGGGTATCTTCCTTCACCAGGATGTTGGCGGGTTTGATGTCGCAATGGATAACGCCCTGCCTATGGGCGAAAGCCAGCGCCAAGCTGCACTTGAAAATGATCTCGACCACCTTCGACAGCGGCAGCAAGCTGGTCTGATCGCAGAAATTCTGCAAGGTGTGCCCGTCGATGAACTCCATGACGATGTAACTCACATCGTCCTCGCTGACGGCATCGTAGATGGCAAGGATATGGGGATGCAGCAGCTTGCCCGTAAGCGCGGCTTCGTTTAGAAACACTCGCCGGTAACGGCGCTGAAGATCCGTATCCTCCGGCGCCCGGTTACGGATGACCTTGATGGCGACGTTGCGCTCGGCGAAGGTATCGCGGCCGAGGTAGACCACGCTGGTGGCACCGCGCCCGATCTCGCGTACGATGGGATACTTACCGATGCGCTCTGGTGGGGGTTCTTTCATGGGAAGGGTTGCGCTAGCAACCCTTGTTTTATCGGCGAGAATGTGACTGGCTTGATCCGGGCGTGGCCCCTACCTGCCCCCTACTTCTTGATCTCCGGCACGTTCATGCCCTTCTTCACCGCGGGTCGTTCGCCCAAGTGGTCATACCAACGTTTCACCGAGGGGAAGTCGTTGAGATCGACCTTGTGCCACTCGTACCGCGCGACCCACGGGTAGGTCGCCATGTCGGCGATGGAGTACTCACGTCCCAGATACTCCTGCTTGGCCAGATGTCCATCGAGCACGCCGTAGAGGCGCCGCGTTTCCTTGCTGTAGCGCTCGATGGCGTAAGGCACGGGTTCGGGCGCGGCCCGCAGGAAGTGGTGGGTCTGGCCGAACATCGGTCCCACGCCTCCCATTTGAAACATGAGCCATTGCATGACTTCGAATTGATCGGTCACTCGCGTGGGTAGAAACTTTCCGGTCTTGTGGGAAAGGTAGAGCAGGATGGCGCCGGACTCGAACAGTGCAAAAGGTTTTCGTTCCGGTCCCGCGTGATCCACGATCGCGGGAATCTTGCTGTTCGGATTCAGCGCGATGAACTGGGGCGTAAATTGATCGCCCTTGCCGATATCGATGGCGTGCACAGTGTAGGGCAGCTCCACCTCCTCCAACATGATGGACACTTTGCGTCCGTTGGGTGTGGACCAGGTGTAGAGATCGATCACGATGGGCTTTCTGATAATGGCAAAGGCGGCATTGTAGCGAGCCAAACGTGCGAAATTGGGCGACAATGTGCCCACTCCTCAGGGCCCCGTGCAATGCTGAAGTGGCTATTGGTTTTCGTGCTGGCGATGTCGCTGATCGGGTGGTTCACACCTTTACTGCGGCGGCTTGGTCTTGGGCGCCTGCCAGGTGACGTGAACTTTCGCTTTCGCGGACAGCAATACAGCTTTCCCTTCATGTCCTCGCTGCTGCTATCCGCGGTGATGACTTTGTTGATTTATGCGTGGCAGTAGGGTCTGTTGACATCTATTTCATGGGCGCGAGGCGGACAATGCGGGATGCAGTGCGAGGCGCACCGGCTCGGCTGGGTTGGACACCCGCCGA
>JBKKAO010000362.1:0-5917 GCA_046714645.1 Burkholderiales bacterium
GCACTAGCGGTCGCCGCCGTGGCGATCGCACGTTACGAAAAGCGAGAAAGCGAGCGCAGGCTTAAGGCATTCGGTTCGCCCGGTTAAGATAGAGCTACCATTGCCCGGGTCGCCGTCCCGCAGGGCAAACTAATCGTGAGGCACTGACGGGCGCCCGCGCTTTGCGGGCATATTCACGACGGCCGGTATGCCAGCATTCGAGTCGGACACAGGACATCCTGCTCTTGCCTCGCGTAGAACACGAAACAGTTGCTCTGCGGCTTGGGCTGGCGCGAACCGATGAGCAAAACAATTCTTCGCGCGCCGGCCCATGCGCACTCGTTCGAATTCCGATAAGGCAATCCATCGCTGCAGAAGACGTCTCGTACCATCGAGTGTGTCGGGTTCCACTATGCCGGCGCCATCTCGTGCGATATCTGGCCAAATCTTTACTTGGTCAGATATAAAGACCGGTAAACCGCAAGCCAGCGCCTCGGCGACCGATATGCCGAAACTCTCCACATGGGAGGGTAGAACGAACGCTTCCGCTACGTGAAACGCTCCCCACTTCAAATCACCTCCTATCATTCCCGTCCACGTAATGCGCTGGTCTATACCTAAGCTTGCGGCTTGATCCTTTAGGGTGTGAACGTAACCGCTGTTCAAAGGCCCGGCCATAATGAGATGCACATTGGGGTCTAGTCTGGCGACCTCCGAGAAAGCCGCGAGCAGAAGGTCGCATCCCTTGATGGGATGCAAGCGGCCGAGAAATAACAAGTTGCGCTTGTTGGCGGTTTGCGGATACATCTCTAGAAACAGTTTTCGTTGGACTGCAATTTGGCCTCTGGGGCCGGTAACAACGTTTGGTGCGACGGCGTCCTTGGCACGATAGAGCCAGAAGGACTCACGAGCACGCACACGTTCTTCCTCACAGGTGTAGATCACCGCCGCCGCATCCTTTAGTACACGGTACTCGGTCCAGGGCCAAAACAGCCATTTCTTGAGGTGCTTAATGGGGAAGTTGCGTTTGAACCACGGGTCGAGCATGCCATGGACGACCACCACATAAGGCGTGCTGCGGCACTTGCGCAGCGCTAGCCAGCTTCCGAAGCTAACGAAGCGCCACAGTCCATGGATCATCACGCAGTCGAAATCGGTGGCGTGGATTCGCATCCAAGAGGTGAAATTGGGCGAGTAACCCAGAATCGATGCGGGTCCCAAGGGGGTAATGGGGAGCGGGAAGTCGCCCAGGAAAGGCGCCGAAGGAGAATCGATGCTTACCACACGATGCTCATGAAGTGCGGACGTAGCGGCCGCCAGTTGTTTGATTCCCTCCACCGGCCCTCCGCCAGCCGGGTCGACAGACTGGATGGCGTGGAGTATTTTCATTTGTCGAGCGAATCAGACACTAGGGCGATTTGTATTTCCTCGTTCAAGAGGGGTGGAGGGGTGATCGCATAAACCCGCGATTGTCAAGTTGGATTGTTACCGCTGGATGACAATGAATGATTCATAGGGGCTAGTTATGGCGGCAATTCAATGTTGTCGAAGTAAGGCGGCTGTTCTTCCCATCACTTGCTCTGTCACCCGAGCAAGCTTTCTTGCGGGTGGGCGCACCGAAACCCGCATGAGCTTCATGCCCGGTTGGGCCTTGTAGCCTACGAGTTGATAGGAATCGAGTGCTGTTGTGAAGCGCCCTTCTTCAAGACGCGCGCGTGCGCCGGTAGTCAGGCGTTCGACCGTGCCGGCGCCGGTGAGATCGAAAGTCACACCGACCGGATATGGCTCTCGATTGACGGCATAAAAAAACAGTCCGCCGCCCTCGTCCAGCGTCCACACGGCAACGGGATCCGTCGCGTCTTCGCGTGCGCGAAAGTGCTTTGCGGGTAGCGCCTTGTACTCTCTCAACCAATCCCACAAGATCGGTTGCCCGAAGGAATAGCCATTGCCGCCGTCGCCTAGCATCAACGCGTCCGTCTGCGCCAACTGAACGGCGAAGCGTTCTAGGATGTGGGCGCCCGAGGGCACGAGCGCCGCGCTGGCCCAGGTGCGCTTGGTGTTCGGCGGGAAGCCAATGCGCTCGGGCGGGACGACGGCATCGGTGGCTTCGACGTAGTTCGCGGAGGTCAGAAACGCAGGAGTCCCTTGGTCGCTTGAAAAGGCCTGGGGTCGTAGAAGCACGTCTCGTCTGCGCTGGTTTTCGATGTCCTCCGGCTCCCGTCTGCCGTAGGTTGCTTGGGCGTTGATCAGCGTTACGCCTTCGATTCGGCTGAGTAACTCTGGATCGATTCCGGCTTCGCGAAAGGCTTGGTTCCCCGATTCGCCGTCGCGCCACGCGAACACGGTCGAGTAGACCCTTAGGTCAGGCCGGGCGAGACGCACGCGATCACGAATGCGTGTATAGAGTTCGGCGATCTTGCCGCAGCGCCAAGCGATCCACGCATCGCGCGCATGGCGCGAGAGCCATTGATACCGGGCTTCCGCCGTAGCCGGTGACGGGCGCTGCCCATGGGTATCGGGCGCGAGCGCCTTGGGCAGCGAAATGCGTGTTTCTTTGGTGAACTGCGCAACGGTGAAGTCGTCGTAGCCCCAATCGAGGGACGAGAAGTTATTCAAGGATGCGTTGGCCCAAGACATCGATCGCAGGCTGATGCCCTTTAACGCCGGCGAGTCTTTGTAACGATCGGCCAATTCGCCGATCATGGCGACATACCAATCCTGATTGCTGGGGTGAAGGGGATTGAAGTGTGGCGGCACGTTGCGAGGCTTGCCGTCGCGCTGGAAGAAGTTGGTTTTGCCTTCTCGGGATAGCAGCAGATTGGGCCGGGGATGAGGTTGGTCCGCGAAGGGCCAGTCCAGCTCGTCGGCGCGTGGGTGTAGTTCCGGAATGACTTTGAGACCGTGCTTCTCCGCTAACAACAGGATTCGCCGAAGATCGTCGCTCTCCGGCCGCGAGAATATCCGGTTGTAACGTGATGGATAGAGAGTAAAGCTGTAGATGCTTACCGTGGGCGCGAGAATGCTTGCGCCGCCGGATTTTGCCAACTGTATCCATCGCTCCACACCGATCCGGCGCGGTTCCTGGCGCCACTCGTGACGCGAAGGTTCGGGAGTGCCCACGAGGCTGAGGAAATTCTCGCCCTCTTCGTACCAGTGCATGAAGTCGCGCCCTGCCGTATGGTCCGTTCTGGGCGGAAGGGGAGGTTGGTCCCGTTCGAACACGCGGATGCGCGAGGCGGCGGCGCGGTGCGCGTCGTGCACGTTCATCACCACCGCGCGTACGTTCTTGCTTCGCGGCCAGAACAGCAGCGAGTATTTCTGTGTAAGCTTCGTGAGGGAAAATTCGCCCCCGCTGTCGAAGCCTCCGCTGACGGGATAGGAGAGAGGCAAGTCTTCTCTTAGGGCAATGACGACGCTGCGCCGTGCATCGTCGGGATACTCCATCTCGACTTCGTAGAGCCGTTGTGGCGTCAAGCCCTCGAGGGAATAAGCGAACCAACTGGGTTCCGGCATTAAGAGGCGCACGGGATCGGGCGTGCGCTGGTAGCGCGTAAAGCCGGTAGTTGCCGTCTCCCGGTAGCGGCCCGCGCTGCCTTCCACCACTCGCGTGGGCCCACCCCCGAAATAGTCTGGCGGTGTGCTCGCTAAGTCGATCTCCCGCACCAGGTTTCTTCGTTCGGAACTTGGCGGCATCTTATTGTTGGCGGGTCCGATGACTTGGTAGCTTATTCCACGCACATCCCGCCATGCGAACCATCCTCGCGTCTTGTCCCGGAATGAAACCAGAAAGTCGCCCTCCCTCTGGCAAGGAAGTGCGACGGACCGGCGCTGCAAATCCCTTGAGGCAGGAAACGCGACGTCCAGGCTGAATTCGATTTGCCCAGAGGGGTCGCGAACCTCCACGGTGACGGTGTTCTTCCCGGTTAGCCCCCCAGCGTACAGATGCAACGAGGCGCACTCGCGCGCCCGGAAGACGGATGTATCTCCGCTCAGCGCGGCGCGAACGGTCTTTGCCGGCACAAGATCGGAAGCGCGCAACACCACCTTGCTGATGCGTGGGAAGCCGGTCCAGTAATAGCGCTGAAGACGCAAGGTGTTGCGCCCGGTGGCGAGCCAGAAATTGCCGATCTTGTCCAGGCCGTCGATGACGTTGCCGCTGCTGCCGTATTCATACCATTGGGGCGTTCCGTCCTTGCCGGGATTGAGCAGGTACTCCACCTCGTGGCCATTGCCGTCAACCGAGAGCTCGTACCAGCCTGTGCGGGGCACGTTGAAATCATACTCAACCCAACCGGTGATGCAGCACCCGCCAGTTTGCCCGGCAAGATTGCCTGCGCCTTTAAGTCTAGAGACGCTGGTGGGATCTGGCAGAAAGCTCCTGACATACTCGCCGGCGAGCCGTGTCTCGCCCCAGGGCGTCTCACCGGCTTGACCCAGGTACGGAAGAGACATTCCGGAAAGCGCGTACAACAAGAACATTGCAGTACGGCAAAGCGTCATTGACACGAAAGAAGCAGGAGATCGCAGGAAAGTATCGCTCGATACCGTGACACTGTCGTTTCGGTACCGGCTATAAGCTGGAGCCGGGTTACGAGTTGTCATCAAGGGCACTTTATTGGTCCAATAGAATCGATTCCCTAAGGTTCTCCCTATCTACTGGTCGCCGCCTGCATCGTATGGGAATTCTAAGGTTCGTGCTCGCCTTTGCCGTGTTCAATGCCCACGCCGGTCTCCCCCCTGGGTTTTAGCATTGTGGCGGGATTGACAGCTGTGCACTGTTTTTTTGTCATTTCGGGCTTCTACATGGCGATGTTATCGGCAAAAGCGCCTAGCCGCGCGGCGAGCCGCCAAATTGCAATACGCCTCAAGCGGAAATCAAGTGCCGGAGACTGCTTCGATGCCGGTGCATGATTCATCCGGGAAACAGACCGCACGCGATCGCAGTGTGCACCTGCCCATTGCAGGGATGCTCAGCAGGCAATCAAAGAGAACCGAGAGCTTGGAATGAATGGGTCAACTCGCACTCCCCGCGCTCTTGGCGCGGGGCAAACTTCGGGGGTTTCCAAAGGGGGCGAAGTGATTGGTACGTAGCCCCTTTGGTCAAGGGCGGGGGCAATACCCCGCCCGCGAAGTCCCACTTAATCGGTTCGTCCCGGAAATGCTGCGTCCCGAAACCGTAACGATCCGTGCGTAGACTCCCCCCTTTTTTCATGGGGGCGAGGGGCGGTGCCTATGCTTTGCGCGATGCTTAGACTAACCGCCAATCGAATTGGCGTCTTTGGCTAGCAGTTAACAGCGTGGATCATAGCATTGCTATAGAACCAAACGGTCGCCGGCCGCCGCAGGTAGCGCGCTCTGCGCGATTGAGCCAGCCGCGCGTTACCGCAATGGGGGTGTGCTGCTTCATCACGGGCGCGGTTTCCCTGTACAAACTGAATATCGTCGGCGAAGTCTATGCTGCTGAACTCCTGCTGCCCCTTCTTGGGCTGGCGGCGGCGGCCACGCAAAGGGGGCGCCGGATCTTTCGTGAACCCACTTTCCGGAAGATTGCGTTCGCCGCGTTGCTGACGTTGTGCGGATATATCGTTTCCGATCTGGTGCAGGGGTCTACGCAGGCGCAGTACCTGCGGGGCTGGGGACGTATCGCACTGGTGCTGACCAATTTCCTTTCGCTCTATGCGGTGCTGTCGAAGGACAAGCACAACCTGTGGTGGCTTGCCCTAGGAATGGGGCTGGGCGGCATCCTCTACTTGCGGCTTGGCTTCACGTTGCCCATCAGCCGATGGAAATTCGGCTATGCCGAGCCGGTGACGCTCGCCGTGGCATGCCTGATTCACTTAGTCCCGCTTCGGGCCGGCTGTGTGCTCCTGGTGCTGACGGGGCTCGCCAGCGTCCATTTCGATTTCCGCGTGCATTGCGCGGTATGCATCCTGATTGC
>JBKKAO010000363.1:0-18130 GCA_046714645.1 Burkholderiales bacterium
GTTCACCCGGTACCAATGCTCGCTGTAGACCGATGTGCTCATCGTCTATCCCGCCAGGGACCACAGCGCTAAGCGCGACCAATCCCACATATCGTGGCCCAACACCCAGGCCAGAGCACGGCGCTCCACTTCCACCTTCGCGGCCCCTTGAAGGCCAGGACGTAGATCGAAGGCGGGATCTTGCAACGTTGCCTCGACCTCAAAGTAATTGCGCCCATCCTTCGTGGTGGCCATGGGAGTGATGCGCTTCACCGCGAAGGGTAAGGTCTGGGACGGAAACGCCGCCAGATTCAGCACGCCTTGTTTACCTAGGGACACGTCGGCGATATCGCGCTCGTCCACCTCCAAAATCACGCGGTGCCCCTGCGAGGGTGCAAGCACGAACAACACATCGCCTTGGCGCACGGGCGCCCCCACTGATTGCATGAGGTCTCCCTTGAGGATGACCCCATCAAAGGGGGCTTCGATGCGAGTGCGTTGTAGCTTCTGAGCCACCAACTCTAGTTGCGCTTTCGCCTCCTGCACCTTCGCGGACAGGACACCGATCTGCGAGGTGTCGTGTTTGGCCAAGGCGTCGCCTAAAGAACTCTCTAACCGCACTAGTTCGCTCTGGCGGCGGCCACGCTCCAACTCGAACTCCTCGCCCGAAAGCTCCGCGAGCACCTGCGAGGCCTTGACCTCATCGCCGGGACGAACATGCACTTGCTTGAGAAAGCCGTCGGTCGGTGCGGCCAGCGCGCGTTGTATGGAGCCCTCGAGCCGGGCGGGTGCGCTCACCCGGTACTGAACGGGTAAGAATCCGATGAGAGCGACGAACAGCACGCATGCACCCGTAGCTGCCTTCACCGGTGCTGACTTCAAGGACCAGGTGCGTGCCCGCTGCCCTAGTGAGTGTGCCGCCAATTTCCACCAGGGTTTATCCGCGGTGCATTTGAGTTCGATCACGGGACCTAGGAACGCCGCCACGTGCTCGAAGAACAACACCTCCTCCGCGCTAAAGGGACGCACGCGTCCGCGCTCGCAGGTGATGGCGCCGTAGACCTTCCCCTCGCGAGCCAGCGGTACGGTAAGAATGCTTTCCACCGCGTGGAGGCGAGCCAGTTCGGCGTGAGCGAGCGCGATGTGCCGGTTACCCTCCGTCTCCGGAAAACACAGGGTCACCCGCTGGAAGGCCGCCTCCTCCATGGCAGCCACGATGAGCCGCAGGAGGGCGGGTTTCTCCGTGGCTAAGATTTGGTGTGACAGGGCAATCATTTCGATGGATTGATGCCGCGACAGGCCCACGCTAACGCGGTCGCAAACGAACTGGGTGGCTAGCTCCGTAGCGAGCGAGCACCGTGGCCGCATCCAAGCCCCGCTCGCGCGACTGAACACTAGCCAAGAGTCTTAGGATTAGGGAAGCGGTCGATGGCGATTTCGCAAGCAGCCGGTGTCCGGGCCCGGCAGGGGGGCTCGGATCGGGCGTACCGATCGGTGCTTCAAGGCGAAGGGGAGCACCATCCCTTGGACTCTTGAGCTTCTTTGGTGTCGCGAGCCGAATTTTGGCGTCCTTGATGTTCTCGCAGCTTCGCTGCCCCAGCCTGCTTATCGGCGATGGGACGGGAAGATTAAACGGACCAACAGGAGAACGCCTACCGGAACTGCATCTCGCAGAAGGGCAGCGGCGAAGGGGATAGTGCCGGCTAGACGTTGAAGCGAAAGTGCATGACGTCGCCGTCGCGCACCACGTACTCCTTACCTTCGAGGCGCATCTTGCCCGCCTCCTTGGCGCCTTGTTCGCCCTTCAGGCCGACGTAGTCGTTGTAAGCGATCACTTCCGCACGAATGAAGCCCTTTTCGAAATCCGTATGAATCACGGCGGCGGCTTTCGGAGCGGTGTCTCCGGCGTGGATGGTCCAGGCGCGCACTTCCTTTGGCCCAGCCGTGAAGTAGGTTTGAAGGCCTAAGAGCTGGTAGGCGGCACGGATCAGGCGATCCAGTCCCGGCTCTTGAAGACCCGCATCGGCGAGAAACACTTGCTTGTCCTCATCGCTCAAGTCGGCGATCTGAGCTTCCAGCGAGGCACAAATAGCCACCGCCGGGGCGTTTTCCTTGGCGGCGTAGTCCTGCACCCTGTCCAGCAAGGGGTTGTGGGTAAATCCACCCTCGGCGACGTTGGCCACGTACAGGGTGGGTTTCATGGTGAGGAGGAACATGGGCTTGAGGACCTGCAACTCCTCGGGATACAAGTCCACGGAACGCGCGGGTTTGCCAGCATTCAATGCCACCAGCACTTTTTCCAGCACGGCGACTAGTCTTTGGGCTTCCTTATCTCCGCCCGCCTTGGCGGCCTTGCCGTACTTCAACATCTGCTTTTCCGCTGTGGCCAAGTCGGCGAGCGCCAGTTCGATGTGGATGGTTTCGATGTCGGAGAGGGGATCGACCTTGCCCGCCACGTGCACGACGTTGCTATTTTCAAAACAGCGCACCACATGGGCGATAGCATCGGACTCTCGGATAGTGGCCAGGAATTGATTGCCCAAGCCTTCACCCTTGGAGGCACCCGCCACCAAACCGGCGATGTCGACGAACTCCACGATGGCCGGAATGACCTTCTGCGGCTTGGCAATAGCGGTGAGCGCCGCCAGCCGCGTGTCTGGCACTTCGACGATACCCACGTTGGGTTCGATGGTGCAAAAGGGGTAGTTCTCCGCGGCGATGCCCGCCTTGGTCAGGGCATTGAACAAGGTAGATTTGCCTACGTTAGGTAGGCCGACGATTCCGCATTTCATGTTGGATTCCGTGAAGGGTGAAGGGAGGAGGGAGGAGGGAAAGCCGGAGGCGAGAGCGATAACGCCGTTACGCCTCCCTTTTCCCTCCTCCCTCCTCCTTTAATGCTTTGGTGTGCAACGCGTGCATGGCTTTCTCCATTTCGCCCGCCTGCATGAAGGGCCAAAGCTTTAGGCTGCGGTCAACGGCCTGCGAGATGTGCTCCGCGTCTTCTTGGCTAGGGGTGTGCAGCACATAATCCACGACCATGTCTCGTTGGCCGGGATGTCCGATACCTAGGCGCAATCGCCAGAAGTTCTGGCCCAACTTCGCCGCGATATCTTTGAGTCCATTGTGTCCCGCTACTCCGCCACCGAGCTTGAGCTTGACAGTGCCCGGCGCGAGATCGAGTTCGTCGTGCACGACCAAAATTTCCTCAGCGGCAATCTTGTAAAAACTGGCGAGCCCTTCCACCGCCTGTCCGCTCGCGTTCATATAAGTTTGAGGGAGCACAAGCCAACAGTCGTTGGGTGAGGTAATACGCGCCACATACCCATTGAACTTGCGCTCCGCGCGCAGTTCCACCTTGGAAAGTTGGGCGAGCCGCTCCACCCACCAAAACCCAGCGTTGTGGCGGGTACGCTCGTATTGCCGTCCTGGATTGCCCAAGCCTACTACGAGTCGCAGCATGGCGATCTATGCAATGTGTCCTAAAAAACATGCAAACAAAAAGGCCCGCCTGGTCCCCACCACGCGGGCCTCGACTCCAGTGAGGACCGAATTACTTTTTGTCCCCGCCCTTCGCGGCCGCGGGCGCGGGTGCCGCAGGCGCAGCTCCAGCAGCAGGCGCAGCAACTGCGGCGGGAGCGGCGGCAACCGTTTCCACCACCTCGGGTTCGGCCTTCGGGATTGGGATGGTCACCACGACCGCATCGTCACCCGAGCGCAACTGGGTGGACTCCACACCTTGAGGCAGCTTCAACTGCGCCAAGTGGATGGAGTGTCCAATCTGGAGGCTGGATAGATCGACTTCGATATACTCAGGCAGGTCCGCCGGGAGACAGGTCACATCGAGTTGCGACATGACGTGCTGGACCACGCCACCACCCGTCTTGAAGCCGGGCGCGATCTCCGCATTCACGAAGTGCAAGGGCACGCGCATGTGGATCTTACGATCCTTAGCGACCCGCTGAAAATCCACGTGGACCACCTCGATGCGGAAAGGATGCATTTGGTAATCGCGCAACAACACCTGCAATTTCTCATTGCCCATGCTGAGATTCAAAATGGAAGCGTGGAAAGCTTCCAGCTTGAGCTTGGTCAATATTTCCTTGTGATCCACTTCGATGCTCATCGCATCTTGCCCGCCACCATAGAGAATGCCGGGTACTTTGCCATTGTGACGCAGGCGGCGGCTCGCACCTCTGCCCTGGGTCGAGCGCTGGCTCGCGTTAACTTCGATTGTCATGATGTATTACCTCCAAAAAAAAAGTTATCCGCGACCAGATAACGGGTTGTTAATAAAGCGTAAGGCGAGAGCCGTTCGGCGTGAGGCGAAAAACGGTTGTCCACCCCTCACGCTTAACGCCTCTCGCCTCACCACCTTTCGCTACTCCATGAAGAGCGAGCTGACCGAATCCTCGTTGCTGATACGCAGCATGGTTTCGGCAAGCAACTCTCCGATGTTCAATTGGCGGATACGGCCGCAGCGCTTCGCATCTTCGCGCAGCGGAATGGTATCCGTTACCACCACTTCGTCCAGCGCCGAACTGGTAATTCTTTGCACCGCGTTGCCGGAGAGTATCGGGTGGGTGCAGTAGGCCATCACCTTTTCCGCGCCTTTTTCTTTCAAGGCTGCGGCGCCCTCGCATAGGGTATTGGCCGTATCGACCATGTCGTCCATGATGATGCAGGTGCGGCCCGACACATCACCGATGATGTTCATCACCGTGGCGACATTAGGCCGGGGACGCCGCTTATCGATGATGGCGAGATCGGCTTCCAGCCGCTTGGCCAGGGCGCGCGCTCGCACCACCCCACCCACGTCCGGCGAAACCACCACGAGGTTTTGGTGCCCGTGCTTCCAAATATCCCCCAACAAAATAGGCGCGGCGTAAATATTGTCCACGGGAATATCGAAGAAGCCCTGCACCTGGTCCGCGTGCAAGTCCACGGTGAGCAACCGGTCCACGCCCACGGCTTGAAACATGTTCGCCACGACCTTGGCGCTGATGGCCACCCGCGCCGAGCGCGGACGCCGGTCCTGGCGCGAATAGCCAAAGTAGGGAACAGCGGCGGTAATGCGGCCTGCCGAGGAGCGCTTCAATGCGTCTGCCATCAGCACGACTTCCATTAGGTTGTCGTTGGTGGGCATGCAGGTGGACTGCAGCACAAAGACGTCTTTTCCCCGGACGTTTTCGAGCAACTCAACCATGACCTCGCCGTCGCTAAATTTGCCTACGGTGGCGCGCCCAAGATGAATGTTGAGATGACGGCACACGTCTTCCGCCAAACGCGGATTCGCGTTGCCGGTGAATACCATCAAACTATCGTAGGCCATGTTCCGCTCGAAGATTCATACAAGCGCCACAGCCGCGGAAGCGGCCACGCTATATCTCGTTGGCTGGGGAGGTAGGGATCGAACCTACGAATGGCGGAATCAAAATCCGCTGCCTTACCACTTGGCGACTCCCCAGCAGAAAATCAGGTTACGTTATTTTCGGAAGCTCCGTTGGGCTCGCGCCCATCGTCAAGCCAATGGTACAGCGGATGCTCATCCAACCCGCGCGCCACGAACCCGGCCATGCCCGGCGGAAGCCGCCCCAAGACTGATCGCGCCCCCTCTTCCGAATCTACCGCGCAAAACACGCAGGCTCCGGAACCGCTCATGGTCGCATGCCCATACTGGCGCAGCCAGCTCAGATGCCGGTCTACTTCCGTGTAACGCTCTCGGACGACGGCCTCGAGATCGTTACGTCCTTGGCCCGCAAAAAAGGCTGGTATTCTGAGGGGATTCGAATTTCGTGTCAATTTTGGCTCGGAGAAGACCGCAGCAGTGGGAACTTGCACCGGCGGCGTGAGCACCACATACCAAGCGGGCGCGATGGAGATGGTATGTAGCTCATTGCCCACGCCTTCAGCGAAGGCGCTGCGCCCAAATACAAAGACGGGGACGTCCGCACCCAGTCTACCGCCAATGACCATGAGGGCCGCACGCGAGAGCCCGAGCCCCCAAAGCCGGTTCAACCCCACGAGCACGCTGGCCGCGTCGGAACTGCCGCCTCCCAACCCACCGCCCATTGGGATACGCTTGGTGACACCCAGATCCACCCCGAGCTTGCAACCCGTTTCCGCTTGCAGCAACCGGGCAGCACGTACAACGAGGTCTTGTTCGGGATCGACGCTTTCTGGCCCTTCGCTTCGGATCACCTGCCCGTCTTGGCGCAGACTCAGCAGCAATTCGTCGCTGTAGTCGATGAACCGGAAGATGGTTTGTAGGAAGTGGTAGCCGTCGGCGCGGCGGCCGGTTATGTGGAGAAAAAGATTGAGTTTGGCGGGGGCGGACACTCGTAGCGCATCACGGCTTTTCACTGTCCCCATCGTCCAGTTCGTCAAACTTCCATTGATCGATGACCAGGCTGAGCGTCATCTCCTCGTTTTCCACGCTCATCTTCGAGGGCAATCCGTTTGCGCCGGTCCAAGCCTGATAGGACACCTCCCACTGGTCCTGGGCAAGGAGCGTTAAACGCCCGTTACCATCCTTGACCAGATTGTTGGTGCGTCCCTTGGGCCATTCCAACCCGCGCACCCAGTACTGCAAGGCATCGATGGGCAGATCGTAGCCCAAGACATCGCGCGCGAGAAAGGACAGGGTGCCGGCGCGGTACTCCTCTCCCTCGGCCGTGGTGATGGCTGCCGTATTTTCATCTTGTTCCAAGCGCGCCACCAGGTTTCCAAGCGGAGTGTAAATCCAAAGATCCTCCTTGGCGCCCTGATGTTGCCAGCGAATCTTTCCCGGATAGCCCTTGTTCTGCGCCTTGACCTTAATTCTCACGCGCCCATTGAGCTCAAAGGTCTCGATGGACGCGGGATCGGCGGGAATCACGTTCTTTGGGGTGGAGACACTCGCGCACCCTCCGAGCACCAGCGCAGCACCCAGAATAGGGCCTACCAGCCACGCAACGGACCGCACGCGCCAGGCTTAGGGTAAGAAGCGCTTGACGGTATCTACCAACAAATCGTTCTCGGGGTGTTCCTTCAGGGAGTCGCGCCAAATCTTCTCGGCATCCCCTTGACGCCCGCTCTTCCAAAGGACCTCACCTAAGTGCGCCGCGATTTCGGGATCTGGGCGTTGCGCGAAGGCTTGTTGCAGAAACTCCAAGCCCTCCTTATTGTTACCCATGCGATAGTGCACCCAACCCAGACTGTCGAGAATAAAAGCGTCGCCGGGCGACAATTTCAGCGCTTTCTCTACGTATTGCTTAGCTTCGGGTAGTCGTTCATTGCGATCGGCGAGGGTATAGCCCAGGGCGTTGTAGGCTTGGGCGTGATCCGGTTTGAGCTGGATGACCCGGCGCAGGCTGGACTCCAACACATCAATCTTCTGCAAGCGCTCCGCCACCATCGCTAAGTCGTACAGCAAGTCGAGGTGGTCGGGCTTTCCCTCGAGCGCTCTTTGGAGCACATCGTAGGATTCCTGAAAGGACTTAGCCTCGCGCAATAGATGGGCATCGGCCTGGGTGATCTGAACTTTCTGCTCGTCGTCCTCCGCGCGGACCTGTTTCAGGTGTTGGCGGGCTTCGCTTAGTTTTTTCTGTTTCGATAACAGGAAGGCGTAGCGCGTTTGCGCGGGAATATATTGATCTCCTCCGTCCACGGAGCGATACCAAGTCATGGCCTCATCCATGCGCTTTTGCTCCTCGAAGGTCTGCCCGAGATAGAACTTGACGGCCTCGGGATCTTTGTAATTGAGATCGAGGGCTCGCCTGAGGTGTCGTTCCGCCGCCGAGAAATCGTTGAGCTGCAAACTGATGAGACCCGTGGTCACCACTAAGTCCGCGTGGTTGGGCAATTCCTCTAGCAGCTTCTCGTATTGGGTTTTCGCTTCTGGTAGCTGCTTGCCGCTCACCAGCGCGCGAGCGTAACTCAGACGCAGATCTTTGGCCTTTGGGTACCGCTCCACGACGCCGCGTAAATACTCCTGGGCTTTTGCCGCCGATTCGCTCTGCTGAATGAGTTGCGCGTTGAACAAGTGCGCGGCCTCCCACTCCGGCTTGATCTCGATGGCTTCCCTGATTTCCACCCCCGCTAGCTCGGCCTTGCCCGCCCCCACCGCCGCCTGCGCCACGGCGAAATGGGCTTCAGGCGCCTTAGGATAGGACTTCGCTACATCCATTACCAGGGCGAGCACCGCGGCCATATACTGATGACGCGACAACAAGTTGTTGAGCTGTAAGAGCGCTTGCCCGGGATTGCCTTCGCTGGCGATAAGTTGCAAGAGGTGAGGTTTGGCTTCCTGCAGCTTGTTCGACGACACTAGCGCGTTGGTAAGCGCCTGTTGCGCTTGCTTACTGCCCTTGTCGGTTTCGTACCACAACATCGCTGCATCCAGGGCGAGGGCATTCATCTTGGCGTAGAACGCCGCTTCAGTCGCGCGCTTCGCCAGGCGTGGATCTTTCGTGCTCTTGGCAAGGTCGTAGTAACCCTGGGCTGCGAGCTGAGCATTCCCGCGCTGGCCCGCGATTTCGCTCAACAGAAACTTGTACAGAATCTCTTGATCGAGAGAACGCGCCGGAAGTGCACTATGCGAGGGGGCATCCGCTAGAACGCTCCGAGCACGTTCGTCCATGCCGGGTGCGATGCCCTCTGACGAATCGTCGTCGCCCGGATCGTTGAATTGGCTCAGCAACACGTCCGCGAAGGCGGGCTGGCTTTGGTCTGCCATGGGCCTGGCGGTGATGCCGGACTGTGCGCAACCGGCGAACATCATCAGAAAAACTAGGAAGGCAACAAGCGAACCCTGCGGCATAGGCATGGGAAATCCTTACTTACAAGGCGTTCAACCCAACATTGGGTTGCTGCGCTGGGGTTTACGACAGGGTCGCGACACGATGGGGAACGCGAACATGTTTCAATCGAACATCTTTCAATATCAGGACTTTCAAAATTGCCCTCAGTTTAGGTATATTTGCGGCCCGTCTCAAGTTACTCCGGCTACGGAGCCTGATGACTGCGTCATCTCGTGGCTTTGCGTTCATCGAACGCTGTACCCATGAGGCTTGCTGCGGGCAAGCACAAGCTGAGCAAGTTGCCTGCCTGTAGCAGTTGCATACCCATAGTAGCTTATACGTGTTTAACTTGGACCCCCTTGCTCATTACCCCCCATCGACGCCCATCATCCCATGAGCGAAACCGACCAGGCTGAAATTACGGTATCTGCCCAAGATCTTTCCCGCAACTACGGGGACAAGCGGGCCGTGCGGGACGTCGGCGTGGAGCTGCGCCGCGGTGAAGTACTGGGTTTGCTGGGCCCGAACGGCGCCGGCAAGACCACCACCATGCAAATGCTCACCGGGAATCTCGCGCCCACCACCGGTAGTGTCAGTATCTGTGGCGTAGATCTCCTCGACCGGCCCACGCAGGCTAAAACTCGCATCGGCTATCTTCCCGAAACCCCGCCGTTGTACCGCGATCTGACGGTGGACGAATTCTTGCGCCTTGCCGCCAAGCTACATCGCATAGCACGGCAACAGATCGGCCCAGCCCTGGCCGATGCCAAACGCAAGTGCGGTCTGGCCGATGTGGGCGCACGCGTGATCGCGACCCTTTCCAAGGGTTACCAGCAGCGAGTGGGCATCGCTCAGGCCATCATCCACACGCCGGACGTGGTCATTCTGGATGAGCCGACGGTTGGGTTGGATCCCAATCAAATCCGCGATATCCGCGAGCTAATTCGTGAGTTGGGCGGCAAGCACAGCGTCATACTATCCACCCACATCCTGCCTGAGGTCGAGGCCGTGTGCGATCGCGTGCAAATCATGTTTCAAGGCACCATTGTTTACAACGACAGCATTGAGGCGCTACGGCGGTCCCGAAAAGCCCAAACCATTTGCCTGGGTCTACGACACGCTCCCTCGATGGATACCCTCAAAGCACTGCCCGGTGTGAGCGCCGTGGAACCGGGCCGCGACGGGTTGTTGCGGGTGTTTCACGCGGACCATCAAGATCCCACCGATGCACTGGTACGCGCGGCCGTGGATCACGATTGGGGGCTTTTCCACCTTGCGGGCGAGCAAACATCCTTGGAGGACGTTTTCATGCAGTTGACCCAGGGAGATGAGCCAGTGCCTCCCGTCCAGGAGGCCGCATGATCCGCACCATCGCGGCTAAGGAACTGCGAATCCTATTCTCGTCGCCTTTGGCGTGGGTAGTGTTGGCGTTTCTGCAATTGATCTCGGCGTGGATTTTCTTATCCAGGTTGCAAGCATACCTCGACGTACAGATGCAGATCGCCGCCAACCCCGCCGCCCCCGGAATCACCGAATGGGTCATCACACCGGTCTTCGGTACCGCCGCCATTTTCATGTTGATGGTAGTGCCGCTGCTATCCATGCGCCTGATCGCGGAGGAGCGGCGTAATCAAACCCTGGTCTTCCTCATCTCGGCGCCGGTGTCCATTGTTCAAATCGTGCTGGGCAAACTATTTGCCCTGCTGACCTTTCTAGCCATTCCAGTGGCTTTGATCGCATTGATGGGCCTAGCCCTATTGGTGGGTGGAAAAATTGACTTCGGCATGCTGGCCGCCAATACCCTCGGTCTGCTGCTGCTGTGCGCGACCTTTGCCGCCATTGGACTGTATTTGTCTTCCCTCACGGCGCAACCCATCGTCGCCGCCGTGGGAACCTATGCCGTACTGCTGCTTCTTTGGTTGATCAATATCGGCACTTCCGACCCCGATAGCCCGATGCACATGCTCTCGTTGGTGCGTCATTTCGAGAGCTTCGCCAAGGGCGTGTTGTCCTTGGTGGATGCCGCCTACTACGTGGTGCTAGCGCTCTTGTTCACGGGCTTGGCAGTGCGCCGCCTTGAAGGTGACCGGGTGCGCGCATGAACGCCAACAAGAGGCTGCGCGTGCACTCGCTGTTGCAGAACAGTTCCTTCGCTGTGTTGGCCATCGCCATCGCCATGCTGGTGGTCTACCTGTTGAAGGACAGCAAGATCGAATGGGACTTAACGCAGAACCAGCGCAACTCCCTGGCTCAATCCACCGTTGACGTCTTGAAGAAGATCAAAGGCCCCATCCAGATCACGGCTTATGCCGTACCTCAACATCCTGAATTAGGTGACTTACAGCGCAAGATTTCCGACTTCATCGCGGGCTATCAACGCATAAAGCCCGATATCGCGCTCACCTTCGTCAACCCCGTGGAAAGGCCTAAGGAAACGCAGGAGGCGGGCATACGCTCGATCGACGGCGAACTCGTCGTTGAGTACGAGCAGCGTCGACAACACCTAAATAGCCTAAGCGAAAGCGAAATGACCAATCTGCTTATGCGTTTAGTTCGGAATAAAGAGCGCGTAGTTATGTCAGTCGACGGTCACGGCGAGCGCAGGTTGCGGGGACAGGCAAATCACGATCTGGGCGAGTTTGGCAAACATCTCGAAAACAAGGGCTTCCGCGTCAACGACTTGAATCTAACCATCGCGCCGGAGGTGCCGGATAACGTAGCCACATTGATCATCACGCATCCGGGGATAGATTATCTTCCCGGCGAAGTGGAAAAGATCCAGCGCTATCTGGAAAAAGGCGGCTCGGTCCTCTGGCTTCTTGACCAGGGACCGCTTCATGGTCTGCAGCCGATAGCAGACCTGTTGGGCTTGAATTTGACTCCAGGGATCGTGATCGATCCCGATGCGCCGGCCGTGCGTGCGCAACCCACAGTGTCCGTATCGTCCAACTATGGGATGCACGCCATCGCGGGCGACTTCCGTTTGATGACTGCCTTTCCATACGCGCGTCAGATCGCTCCTAATGCGGAGAATAAGACCTGGCGATTCTCGCACCTGGTAGAAGTCTCACCACGCGGTTGGCTGGAGGGTGCGCCCGATACCAAGACTTTTACCTTCGACGCGAAACAAGACGTACGCGGGCCGATAGTTATCGCCGGCGCTTTCGAGCGCGACGTAATGGAAAAGAAGCAGCGCATCGTAGTCGTTGGGTCCGGACACTTTCTTTCCAATACTTTCCTCGGAAATTTCGGCAACCTAGATCTGGGCGTCAATATGCTGAACTGGCTCACGGACGACGAGGGCCTCATCACGGTACAACCCCGCGCCAAGGTGGACGGCCAACTCTCGCTCAATCAAACACAGTTGGGCTTGCTGGGCTTGGGATTCCTCTTGCTCGTTCCCGTGTTGTTCCTCTTCGCCGGCGGCATGATCTGGTGGCGGCGGCGTAAGGCCTAGCATGCGCAAAGGCTGGTGGCTCAATATCGTCTTGTTGGTGATCGTCACCGGTCTGGGTCTCTATGCTTACCTGAAACCGGGGACGAAGGATCCGGTACAACACGCACTAAGCTCTCTCAGCCCAACGCAAGTGCAAAAGGTCGTTATCGAGCATTCCGGTAACACCATCGAGTTGGCAAAAAAAGACAACCTCTGGTCCCTAGTCTCACCCATCGCCGCACGCGCGGACGCGACCCAGGTCAACCGAATGCTGGACATACTCTCCGTCAAGAGCAAAGAGAAGTTGGCGGCGGCCGATCTCGCGCGCTTCGATTTGGATAAGCCCGCGACGACGCTGCGATTCGACAGCCACGTGCTGAGTTTCGGGACCACCCACTCCCTCACGCAGGACCAGTATGTTCTGAGCGCTGGGGGCGTCTATTTGATCCCATCCTATTACGCACAGCAAATTCCCAGCAAACCGGAGCGTTTGCTAACCCATAGTCTTTTCGCCGAAGGCGAGAAACCTGTCGCTTTCGAATTGAGCGCGATCGCGGCCGAACAAAAGGACGGTAAGTGGCAGGTGACGCGGCGCGAGTCGAAGGAAGGCGAATTAAGCCAGGACGATCTGAATCGCTGGGCGGACGACTGGCGATTGTCGTCCAGCTTGCTCACGCAACCCTATTCGGGAAAGCCGGGCATGGATCAGATTCGAGTCACACTCGCCGACGGCGAGACCCTCATCTTGGAAGTGCTTCAAAAGGAACCCGACCTGATCCTGGCCCGCACCGACGAGAAACTTCAGTTTCAATACTCCACCGAAGCCGGCAAGCGCTTACTCGAACCCAAGCCCGAGCCCTTGCCCGAAGCCCCGGCACCTAGCGCCAACACAGGGAAGTAGTGCCCGAACTGCCTGAAGTCGAGGTCACCCGGCGCGGCATCGCGGCTCACATCGAAGGGCGCACCATCACAAGAGTGGTGGTACGCCGGTACGATCTGCGCTGGCCTGTTCCGAAGGAGTTGCCAAAGACCTTGCCTGGGTTACGCGTAAAGGACGTGAGCCGGCGCGCGAAATATCTTCTCCTAGATTGCGAGCTAGGTTGGCTGATCCTGCACCTGGGGATGTCGGGAAGCTTGCGCATGATTCCCGTGGGCACCGCGGCTGAAAAACACGATCACTTCGATCTCGAATTCGACTCGGGACGCATGTTGCGCTTGCACGACCCGCGGCGCTTCGGCGCCGTGCTGTGGACACACACGCCACCCGAACAACACGAGTTGATGGTTCATCTGGGACCCGAACCTTTCTCGCCCGCCGTCACGGGCAAGTGGCTGCACGATCAAGTGCGCGGCCGCGGCGCGCCCATCAAGAACTTGCTAATGGACAGCCGCATCCTGGTGGGCATTGGAAACATATACGCCAACGAAGCGCTATTTCGCTGTGGCATTCGTCCCAGCCGCGCGGGGGGCAAACTCAGTGTCGCTCGCTGCGTCAAGCTTGTGGACACCCTGCGCGCCACCCTAGACAAGGCCATCGAGGCGGGGGGCAGCACCTTGCGCGATTTCGTGAACACCGAGGGTTCGCCGGGCTACTTTCAGCAGACCTACTTTGTCTATGACCGGCGCGAGGAACCTTGCCGCGTTTGCGGCACGCCCATTAAGCTAGCGCGCTTCAGCCAGCGATCGACTTTTTATTGCCCGCGCTGCCAGCGCTAAGTCTTTCGTACTTCGCCTCCAGTTGCGCCCTGGTTTCCGTATTCCCTGCATCTACGATGATGCAATCCACCGGGCACACCTCCACGCACTGCGGCGTTTCGAAGTGGCCCACGCACTCGGTGCACCGGCCGGGATCGATTTGATAGATCAACTCACCCGCGGAGATGGCGGTGTTGGGGCACTCGGGCTCGCAAACATCGCAGTTGATGCACTCATCGGTGATCAGTAAGGCCATGGCTACCTAATCGGAGATACCGGCTCAGGAGCCGGTCTTGGCTTTGAGCCGAAGGGCTACTTGCGGGTTCACGAAATGACTTACGTCGCCGCCCAAGTTGGAGATTTCTCTCACCATGGTGGCGGAGACGAACATGTACTTCTCACCTGGCGTGAGGAAGACGGTTTCCACGTCCGGAGACAACTGCCGGTTCATGCCCGCCAACTGAAACTCATACTCGAAGTCCGAGAGGGCTCGCAGCCCCCGGAGAATGACGCGCTCGCCGTGATCTCGCAGCAAGTTCGTGAGCAAGCCCTGGAAACCTACCACCTGGACGTGTGGAAGATCCGCGAAGGCCTCGCGTGCCATTTCCACCCGGTCCTCCAGGGTGAACAAAGGGCGTTTCGCGCTGCTACCGGCCACCGCGACGATGACGCCGTCGAAGAGCCGCACAGCACGCCGCACAAGATCTTCGTGCCCCCGCGTCAAGGGATCGAAGGTTCCGGGGTAGACCGCTTTAGCCATGGTTGTACCTGAGCAGTTGATAGCGGACAGCGCCTGCCTTCGCGCTTCGGTGCGTCACCCATCCTTGGATGCCGGCTAGAAACTGGGGTCCTTCTCTATACACCACACCGTCTGGCGCGAGGTGTGCGGGCAGCCGGGATAACAGTTCTTCGGTTTTGTCGAAGGTGTAAGGCGGATCGAGCAAGATGATGTCGTAGCGCTGCGCCGGCGAGCGAAGGTTTCTGCCCATGAATTCTAGCGCATCGCGGTGCACGAGCTCGGTCCTGGCGGCGCCCAGCAGGCGCTGGTTCTCCTGCAATGCCGCGAAGACCTCGCGATCTCGCTCCACCATGACCACGGCGCTTGCATTTCTCGACGCCGCCTCGAAACCCAGCGCTCCGCTGCCCGCGAAGAGATCTAAGCAAGTCAGCGCGCTCAGGTCCTGGCCCAGCCAATTAAACAGGGTTTCGCGCACGCGATCAGGCGTGGGCCGGAGTTGCAAGGCGGGTGGGAACCGCAAAATGCGGCTACGGTACTTGCCACCGATGATGCGAACACGGTTGGCGGCACCCGCGTGAATCGCGTTAGTTCTGTTCGCCACCAACGACCACGGTCGCCAAACGTGACGGATCCACCCTTCTTGCGAAGGCGTCCTTGATTTGTTCTAGGGTGACCGCGGCGATCCTACCGGTGAATTGCTCCAGATAGTCCAGTGGCAGATCGTAGAAACCGATCACCGCGAGGTAATCCAAAATCTTGCGGCTGGTGTCAATGCGTAGAGGAAATCCTCCGATTAGGTTTTGTTTCGCACCTTCCACCTCCGCCACGGTGGGTCCCTCGGCAAGGAAGGTCTTCAATGTATCGCGTACGACTTGCAAGGCCTGTCCGGCTTGATCGCGTCGCGTTTGTAAGCCAATCTGAAACGCACCCGCTTCGCGATAAGGCGCTAGCGCGCTGTAGACACTATAAGTCAGGCCACGCTTCTCGCGCACTTCCAAGGTCAGCCGCGAGTTGAAGCCACCGCCGCCCAAGATGTAGTTTCCGACCAGTAGCGGGAAGTAATCGGCATCGCCGCGCTTCGCGCCTGGTCCGCCGATGAGAATGTGCGCTTGCGCGGAAGGATGGCTGATGAAACGCTCCTCCCCCTTAAGAGCCATGGCCACCGAGGAGATGGGCGAGGGTGCGGCTCCGCGCCCCAATCCCGCGGTGAGTTGTTCCGCCACGATGCCGGCTTCCTCGAGCGTGACGTCGCCCATCAACGCGACCACGGCACCGGAGGCATGGAAATACGTCTTATAGAACTCCGATAGGTCCGCGCGTGTGAGTTTCGGCAAGGTATCGATTTCGCCGCTCGCGCGCAAGTGATAGGGATGATCTCCGAACACCATCTTGGAGAAACTGCGTCCCGCGACGGTCTCAGGTTTGATCTCGGCCTCCTTCATTTCCGACACGGCGCGTTGTACTTCCCGTGCAAGAGCGGCTTGCGGAAAACTGGGTTGGCTCAGCACCTTGGTCATGATGGCCAGTGCGGGTTCGCGAAATTCTCTCTTGCTCAGGGTTCGCAGCGAGTATCCAGCGCGATCGACATCGAAGCTTGTGCCCAGGGCGGCACCCAAATCGGCCAGTTGTTCGGAGATGGCGTTCTCATCCATATTCCCCGCGCCCAGGCGCATCATGCGCAAGGTCATGGCCGCGAGGCCGGACGTGCGCGGGTTGTCACGGCTGGAACCGGCCGCGAACTCCACGCTCACATCGAGCATCGGAAGCTCATGGCTCTCTACAAAATAAACCCTCGCCCCTGTGCTGGTCGTCCAATGGTGTATCGGCAAAGCGGCTTGTGCAAGGCAAGCTGACACACATAGGGTAAAAAAAACGAGGGTTCGAGTGAGCATGTTTTCGCCCTAGTGTCGCAATGCAGGAGATGCCGCGGCGGGCTTACGCTCCCCTACGGGTAGTGGATCTAATACCGCGACCGTGAGGTTGTCATCGATCAGATATTTTTTTGCCACGGCACGCACTTGTTCGCTGGTGATCGTGAGTAGTTTTTCTCCTTGCTCATGGGCAGAGTCGTAGGGCAGTCCGGCGATTTCCAGTGCGCCCATCAGGCGCGCTTGGTTGAACATGGAATCCAACTGAAAGACTTGGCCGGCCACTACTTGAGCCTTGACACGCTTGAGTTCCTGCTCGCTCACCCCTTCATCCACGATTTTTCGAATCTCTTCTTTTAACGCGGCCTCGAGCGCGGCCACGGATCCTTCGGGAGCAGGTGTCCCATCGAGGAAGAAGAGCGCTTCTCCCCGATTCACCCCGCTATAGGATGCGCCGGCGGAGAGTGCCACTTTTGCGTCCCGCACAAGGTGGCGCTCCAAGCGCGCCGCGTCGTGCCCGTCCAGGACGCCCGACAAAACGGCAAGCGCGTAGGGTTCCCAGTCTTGTCGTACATCGCGAAGCGATGGCGCGTGATAGGCCATCACCAACCGGGGCAACTCCGCCGGAACTTTCAGCGCAATGCGCCGCGTACCGCTTTGCGGTGGCTCGCGTTGTGGTTTGCGAGGCACAAGATCGCGCGGCGCAATCCCGCCGAATTTCTCCGCCGCCAGCGCGAACACTTCCTCGGCTCTGACATCGCCCACCACGATCAAGATCGCATTGTTGGGCACATACCAACGCCGGTACCACTCGCGGGCGTCCTCGGCGGTCATGTTCTCCAGATCGTTCATCCATCCGATGATGGGTGTGCGATAGGGGTGGGTTTGATACACCGTTGCCATGATTTGCTCAAAGAGGCGCGATTGCGGCTGATCGTCTGTGCGCAGTCTGCGCTCTTCCATCACCACCTTGATCTCCTTTGCGAAGTCCTCGTCGGAGAGGATCAGGTTGGCCATGCGGTCAGCCTCCAAATTCACGGAGAGCGAGAGCTGAGACTTCTGTAGTTGCTGAAAATAGGCGGTGTGATCGCGGCTGGTGAAAGCGTTATCCCGGCCGCCGGCTCGCGCAATCTGGCGCGAAAACTCCCCCGGAGGCACCGCGCTCGTGCCCTTGAACATCATGTGCTCCAGCACATGGGCTACGCCCGTCTTGCCATTGATTTCATCCATGCTGCCCGCGCGATACCAGACCATGGACGCCACCACAGGCGCGCGATGATCCTCCTTGACGATGACCTTCATCCCGTTAGAAAGGGTGCGATCGACGGGATTAGCCTGGGCCATGCCAAGGAAAAGTGCCGGTGAAATGAGCCATCCGTTCAGAGCGGATCGCCAAAACCGATAAGATAGAATCCGCTTCCGCGACATTGTGACGTTCATGAGATGTTGATAAACCCGTTCGGCTAGACAGCGATGCCCGCTGCCCAAAGAGCTATCGGCGAAATCGAACGCTACATTAACTTTCCACCACGAAGTTTCCAAAGGCAGGGAACACTGAGCCACTTGCCACCTCTCTGACCACCATAAGACATGCTTGGTTTCCTGAAGTCTAACAAACCGCCCGCTGGAGAAAAGC
>JBKKAO010000364.1:0-2694 GCA_046714645.1 Burkholderiales bacterium
CATCCCAACCCGTGGTGCGGCCGTAGCCTCGCTGGTCGGGCGCGATCACGTGATAGCCCGCCTGCGCGATGGGCAGCATCACGTTTCTCCAGCTGAAGGCCAGCTCCGGAAAACCGTGGAGGAGCAAGACACAGGGTTTGTCCTTGCTCTTGAAGCCTGCCTCCAAGACGTGCATCTTCAAACCGTTGTGGTTGTCCACAAGACGCGAGCGTATGCCCGCGGGCAAGGCGGCGATGTAATCAACGTGGGTCATCGTGGAGTGAGGATTTAGCGGTGCACCGGTTCTTGGTAGCGAAAACCCATGGTGCGGCAGTGATAGTGAATGCCCCCGTCTTGCGCGATCAGCCAGTGGGCCAAAGCGCCGCTTTCATTGTGATGCGAGTGCACGCTGGTGGGCGGTGTCACCATGGTGAGGTAGGGCGACCAATCCTTGCGCGTGGCGTTTACTTTCGAATAGCAACGATCGCCCTCGATGGCCAGCGACACCGCCACCGAGTTGTGGCTATGCGCCGATTGGATGCTGTGCGGTGCGAGTTGGTTCATGGCCAAGGTTAGCGTAGGGGAAATGTTGCGCCGGTCCTCCAATCGCTCGGAAGAGAACACGACGGCGAGTCCCGCCACCGCCTCGCCCGTCAGTTTTGCCCGCGCCCGGTCCAGCTCTTCGGTGATGGTGGCGGCGGGAAAGTGAGCGGCTTCCACCAATGCGTCAACCGAGGAGGGCGGAGCAAGCCGCTCAAAGGCGAGTTCAGGTTCGTTGGTGACGATCCATAACACGCTGTCTCGCTCCGAGCTGGTCAACTGAATCGGACGTCCCCCAGGGAGAGAAAACACATCGCCCCGGCTCCAGCCGATCACATCACTTTCTTGAGTGGCCTGGCCAGCCCCTTCGATGACATAGGCCAGCACTACGCTCGCGCAGGGATTGAGCATCATGGGTTCACGCGCTCGAATGCGCGCATAGGAAGCCAGCACCAAGGGCGATGTGGCTGGAAACTTCAGCCCCATGGCAACGCTTTGATCGCAGGGAATGAAGCGCGTGCCCGTTGCGCGCTCGAGTGCCGCATCGCGCTCGGCGGCGAAGCTCGCGGGCGGTACCTCAGAATAGACAATGTTGAATGCGTTTCCCGAGTCGAAGTAGCGCGCTCGGCGCGTGTAGGGGGTTTGCGTGTTCGTCATTGCAGTCATGGGTTGCTCCTTCCGCTCGTCGTGAACCGGCGCTTGGGGCTACCGGCGCGGGTATCGGTGGGACATTGTAAGCGGTTGCAATGCTGGGTACGCCCTACCCATGGCAATATACCGTCTCCGCGAACTGCGTGACCCCGCAGGGGCTCAAAAAACATGTCTGACTTACAGCACAAAGTAGATCCCGCCGCCGCGGCCTCGAAAATAGATCTCGATGCGGTGATCGTCGGCGCCGGGTTCGCCGGGATGTACATGCTCCACCGCCTGCGCGGTATGGGGTTCAGGGTCCGGGTGTTCGAGGCCGGCGGCGGCGTCGGGGGCACTTGGTATTGGAACCGCTATCCCGGCGCCCGATGCGACATCGAGAGCATGGAGTACTCCTTCCAGTTTTCCGATGAATTGCAGCAACAGTGGGATTGGTCCGAGCGTTACGCCACGCAACCGGAGATCTTGCGCTATGCCAACTTCGTGGCGGAGCGCTTCGATCTGCGACGGGACATTCAATTCGATACACGCGTCGAGTCCGCGGTCTTCGACGAGGATGCCAAGCAATGGAGTGTGGAGACCACTGGTGGGACCCGCGTTGCGGCGCGCTTTTGCATCATGGCGACCGGGTGTCTGTCGGCTGCCAATACGCCGAAGCTGGCGGGCTTGGAGAGCTTCGCGGGATCCGTCTATCACACCGGCCAATGGCCCCAGGGGGACGTCGATTTCACCGGTCAACGAGTGGGGATGATCGGCACGGGCTCGTCGGCCATTCAAGCCATCCCCCTCATCGCCGAGCAGGCCGCGCACCTCTACGTTTTCCAACGTACGCCGAACTACTCAGTGCCCGCGCACAACACCCCGCTAGATCCCGAAGCCCGGCAGGAGGTGAAGATAAATTACAAGCGGTTCCGGGAAAGTGGCAAGCGCAGCCCCAACGGCGTGTGGTCTTTCCGCTTCAACCCAGCGCGCGCCTTGCAAACCACGCCGGAGGAAAGGCGCCGGGAGTTCGAGGAGCGTTGGGCCTATGGGGGCGTGTCTTTCATGGGGTCCTTTGCCGACCTCATGAGCGACCCCGCTGCCAACCAGACCGCGGCGGATTTCGTGCGCGACAAGATTCGCCAGATCGTACGCGACCCCCAGGTGGCCGAAGCCCTCACGCCGCGTTACGTCATCGGCTGCAAACGGCTGTGCGTGGACACGGGTTATTACGCCTCCTTCAACCGCCCGAACGTCACCTTGGTGGACATCAGCGCCTCGCCCATCGAGGCGATTACCGCGCTGGGAGTCAAGGCGCTAGGGCGAGAGTATTCGGTGGATGCCCTCGTGCTCGCTACGGGCTTCGATGCGATGACTGGCGCGCTCACCCGCATCGATATACGCGGACGCGGTGGTAGGAAGCTCAAGGAAAAATGGCAAGCCGGTCCGCGAAATTATCTAGGCCTGTCCACGGAAGGTTTCCCGAACTTCTTCACCATCACCGGCGCGGGCAGCCCCTCCGTACTCACCAACATGATTCCGTCCATC
>JBKKAO010000365.1:0-7413 GCA_046714645.1 Burkholderiales bacterium
GGGTTTCTATCTTTTGGCCCGGCGGGGGGGGCACCCCCCCCGCCCCGGCATACCCGCGGCGCCGCGACCCGTCACGATCGAGGATCACGAAGATGTTCAGTGTTGAGAATGTACTTAAAGGAGTGCTCATGGTGGCGCTCGGCGCAGTCTATCCCGCTGCCGCGCAAGATGAAGATCTTGCCAAGGCCAAGAAACTTACGGAGCGCGATTGCATACAATGCCATACCTTCGGCAAAGGCGAGCAACACGGTCAAGGGCCCAATCTATTCGGATTGATCGGACGCCCGGCGGCGGGGACGCCCGGCTTTGTCTATAGTCCAGGGATCGTGGAGGCCTTGAAGGGCAAGGTTTGGGATCGCGAACTGCTCGACCAATGGCTGACCGATACCGTTGCGGTCGCGCCTAAGGCTCAAATGATTTATTTTCAGGATGACCCCAAGGTCCGCGCCCGCTTGATCCGGTACTTGGAGTCCTTGAAGGAGTAAGGGCTGCGCGTACGTTACACTGGTGCTACAACAAAGACGAAGGAGTAGCAGTGCACAACGCCGCCATCAAACGGGCCAGCGAGCACGCCGCGCGTGCGAAATCCATCGCCGGAGATCTCGCGAAGGGCGCCCTCGAGACCATCGCCTCTCGCAAGCTCATCAAGCGAAGTGTCGGACTCATTCGCGAGTCGGGACTGGTCAAAGTGCTGCAACCCAAACGCTGCGGCGGCTGGGAAGCGAGTTTGCACGATCATATCGACGTGGTGGAAGAAGTAGGCTATGGCTGCGGTTCCACGGGGTGGTGCCTGGGCGTGTTTCAGGCCCACTCATGGTTGTTGGGATTGTTCGACCCGCGCGCGCAAGACGATGTCTACAGCACTAATCCCAACGCCATCCTCTCGGCGGTGATTGGGCCGCGAGGGCAAGCGCGTAAGACGCAAGGCGGATACATTCTCTCCGGCTTCTGGCCGTTTTGTTCCGGATGCCATCACTCCGATTGGTTGCTATTGGGCGAGATGGTGGTGGGCGATGATGACGGAGTCCTCGATAGCGGCGTGATGGTGGTACCGACGCGAGACGTCAACATTCAGGACGATTGGTACACTGGCGGGCTTACCGGTACAGGCAGCAACAGTGTGACGGCGAAGGAATTGTTTGTGCCGGAACACCGCTTCTTGTCGGTACCTGCCGCCATTGAAGGTAAATCGCCCGGCGCCCACTTGCACAGCACCAATCTGTATCGCAGCGCCGCTGTGCCGGTTTTGGCCTTGTTCATTTGCAGCGCCGCGCTAGGCATGAGCCGTCGCGCCCTGGATACGTTCATCACGCGATTGCCTGGACGCATCGTGGCCTATACCTTCGGCGCCAAGCAGATGGATTTGGCCGTTACGCACATCGAGGTGGCGGAAGCGGCCACCAAGTTGGACGCCGCCCGCTTGATCCTCCATGGCATGGTGGATGAAGTGGAAGCCTACGCCAATCAGGGTACGCAGATGCCGTTGGAGCGGCGAGCCAAAGCCCGCATGGATTGCGCGTATGCGGTACGTCTGTGTCTGGAATCCACGCAAACCCTTTACATCGCCACCGGCGGCAGCGGGCTGGACGAGAAGAGCCCGATTCATCTGGCGCAGAAGGATTTGCACGCCATCAACATGCATGGTCTGTTGAGTATGAAGACCAACTTGGAAATGTACGGACGTGTATTGCTCGGCTTGCCCGCAAACTCGCCGATTATTTGAACGCGGCGCGAAGCGTGACCAAAACTTTGCACAAGAATCATCCTTGGGTGGGCACATCCGCCGTGCGAGGAGCCGAGCCGAAGGTTTACCATACGGTCGACGCGGAATCCTTCAAGAAGGGCATGCGTCAGTTGGCGTCCGCCGTCTCGATCGTGACCACCGGGGATGGTGCTGGTGCGCGCGCCGGATTTACCGCAACGGCAGTGTGCTCGGTGTCGGCTGAGCCGCCGCAAATATTGGTGTGCGTAAATGCCAAGAGCAGCACGCATGGCAAGCTCAAAGAATGGAAAAGTTTCTGCGTCAACGTGCTCTCCAGTGCGCAGATACACATCGCGCGCCGCTTCGCGAGCAACGATCCGAGCGCGGGCTCCGACCGCTTCGATTTGGGGGATTGGTCTACGCTGGTGACCGGCGCGCCGGTCCTCAAGGGGTGTCCGGTGAACTTTGATTGCACCTTGGGGCAAGAAGTCCATGTTGGCACGCATACGATATTTATCGGCAGTATCGCGGCGGTGTCTGTTATCGCCGGACTGGAGCCCCTTGCTTTCGTGGATGGCCAGTACCTGACCGTCGGTACGGCCAAGCGCGGGCCCGATGCGGAGTTGTGGGATTGGAGCTAGTGGCGAAGCTTACATAGGTGTCCTAATGACAAACATACGGGAGGAGATTATGAGCAAAGATAAGAGCATCGAGGAAACCAACGCCGATCGCCGCAAGGTTCTAAAGACCGGTGCGGCTGCAGCGGCATTGTTGAGTTTCCCGTTCATCAACACCAAGTTCGCTGCCGCTCAAGCGGGGCGCAAGATCAAGATCGGTTACGTCATTCCCAAGACGGGGCCGCTTGCCCTCTTCGCGGAGACCGACAAGTACGTCATCGGCGAACTGGCTGCGCTGTTCAAGGCGGGCATCAACATCGGGGGCAAGCTCTATCCCGTGGAAGTCATCGAGAAGGACAGCCAATCCACTCCCAATCGCGCGGGTGAAGTGGCATCCGATCTGATCCTGAAAGATAAGATCGATCTAATGATCGTGTCGGCCACTCCAGAGACGGTCAATCCCGTGGGCGATCAGTGCGAATTGAACGAAGTGCCTTGCATCTCGACTCTGTGTCCATGGCAGCCATGGTTCTTCACCCGTGGCGGCGATCCGGCCAAAGGCTTCAACTGGACCTACCATTACTTCTGGGGATTGGAGGACATCATCGCGGTGTTCACCAACATGTGGGACAGCCTTTCCACCAACAAACAAGTGGGCGCGCTGTTTCCCAACGACGGCGATGGTAATGCCTGGGGTGATCCGGAACGTGGCTTCCCCAAGCCGCTCAAGGCCAAGGGATACAGCATGACGGATCCCGGCCGCTACCAGAATTTGCAGCAAGATTTCAGCGCCCATATCTCGGCATTCAAGAAGGCCAACTGCGAGATCGTGGCAGGCGTGGTGATTCCACCGGATTTCAAGACCTTCTGGACGCAGGCCTCGCAACAAGGCTTCAAGCCGAAGGCCGTGTCGGTGGGCAAGGCCCTCCTAGTGCCGCCTTCGGTGGAAGCCATGGGCGACATCGCTGATGGTTTGTCCACGGAAATTTTCTGGAGCCCGACCTTCCCCTATAAGTCTTCCCTCACCGGCGCGAGCGCGAAGGACTTGGGTGCGGGCTACGAAAAGAGCACCGGCCGGCAGTGGACCCAGATGCTGGGCTTTACCCATTCCCTGTTCGAAGTGGCCATCGACGTGTTGAAACGCTGCAAGAACCCCGACGACAAAGCCGCCATTCGCGATGCCATCGTCTCCACTAATCTCAACACCATGGTGGGTCCCCTATCCTGGGGCAAGGGGCCGGTCAGGAACGTGGCCAAGGTTTCCCTGGTCGGCGGCCAGTGGGTGAAAGGCAAGAAGCATAAGTTCGATCTGGTGGTCGTCAACAACAAGACCGCACCTCACATTCCCGTGCAAGCGAAGATGAAGGCGATCGGGTCCTAAGGTTTCAATTCAAGCCATGCAGGCGGCGGTACTTCTTCGCGTAGAGAACACTTCCAAGAGCTATGGGGCCTTGAAGGTGATCGATTCGCTTTCCTTAGACGTGGGGAGCCGGGAGACGCTTGGAATCCTGGGGCCCAACGGCGCGGGGAAGACTACCTTGTTCAACTTGATCAGCGGCGACGTCAAGCCTGATGCGGGTCAAGTGGTGTTCGAGGATCAGAACATCACCGGGCTCGCGCCACACCAACGTTGCCAGCAAGGCATTGGCCGCTCCTACCAAATCCCCCATCCCTTCACTGGCATGAGCGTGTTCGAGAACCTGTTGGTGGGCGCAACATTCGGTGGCAAGTTGCGCGATAGGGCGGCCAGCGATGTTTGCGTGGATGTTTTGCGCCGAACAGGGCTCGCCAAGAAAGGCAATGCGCTCGCCGGTTCCCTGAGCCTGCTGGACCGCAAACGATTGGAACTGGCCCGTGCGCTGGCGACGCAACCGAAGCTACTGCTCTTAGACGAGATCGCCGGCGGACTGACGGAACACGAGGCGAAAGAATTGGTCACCGAAATTCAGCAGATCAAGGCCGCGGGCATGAGCATCATCTGGATCGAGCATGTCGTTCATGCGCTATTGGCTGTGGCTGACCGGCTTTACGTGATTAATTTCGGCCAGAAACTGGCCGAGGGCGATCCGCGCGAGGTGATGAACGATGCGGAAGTGAAGCGGGTTTATATGGGGATTGAGGTTTGATGTGAGGGAGGAGGGAGGAGGGAGGAAGGCGGGAGGCGAGGCGTTAGGGGCGTGAGAGGCAGCCCAAATCACGATGCTCCTAGAAACCCAAAACCTTAACGCCTACTACGGGGACTTCCAAGCCCTCTTCGGGATCGATTTCGAACTCGAAGCGGGCGAGATCGTGGCGATCATCGGCGCGAACGGTGCGGGCAAATCCACATTTCTCAAAACGATCACTGGGCTGTTGTCCGCACCCGCCAATACGGTGCGCTTTGAAGGACAGCCAGTGGGGGGGCGCGCGCCGGGCAAGATCGTGGCGGCGGGCGTTGCCTTGGTGCCTGAGGGGCGCAGGCTGTTTCCCAGTTTGAGCGTCGAGGAGAATTTGCGAATGGGCGCCTACAGCGCGCGCGGCGGCCGCTGGAATCTAAATGAAGTCTATGAGTTGTTTCCCGCTCTGAAAGACAAGCGCGGCGCGCCTAGTACCTCGCTCTCCGGCGGACAGCAGCAAATGGTGGCCATCGGCCGGGCCTTGATGTCGAATCCCAAGTTGCTGCTTTGCGACGAGATCTCCCTGGGTTTGGCGCCCATCGTGGTGAAGGACATCTACGAGGCGCTGGCAAAAGTGACCGCCGAAGGATTGAGCGCCATGATCGTTGAGCAAGATGTCGGTCTTGCGCAACGCGCATCGAGCCGCCTCTATTGCTTCCAAGAAGGGCGCGTGTCGCTCACCGGCCGCTCCGGAGAGATCTCGCGTGAACAAATTTCTCATGCATACTTTGGTGTTTGACCGATGTTGAATTGGATCGACACGATTTTGCAGGGCGTGATGTTGGGCGGGCTTTACGCCCTGTTCGCCATGGGGCAATCGCTCCTTCTAGGCGTGATGCGGCTCATCAACACGGCCCACGGAGACTTCATCATCTTGGCCGCCTTCGCCGGGTTCGCCCTCATCAGCGGCGTTCCGGGTACGCCGGTGACGGGGCTCGGAATGAACCCGGCGCTCACCCTTTTGATCTTGCTGCCCATGGCGGCGGTATTCGGTTACGGATTGCAACGCGGTGTGCTCAATGGGACCTTAGGGGCGGACCCGATGCCCTCGCTGGTGGCCACCTTCGGTCTGTCCATTGTCATCCAGAATTTGTTGATGGAGATCTTCTCCGCCGACACGCGCTCTGTCAGCGCGCTGGGCGTAGAAACCCAAAGCATTTCCTTAGGCGAGGGCATTCACGTCGGGCTCTTGCCCCTCATCATCTTCGTCTTGGCGGTGTTGGCGACGGTGTTCATGGAGTGGTTGTTCCGGCACACCAACCTGGGCCGGGCCTTTCGCGCCACCTCCGACGACAAGGACGCCGCGCAACTCATGGGGGTAGATTACCGTCACATCTACGCCTTGGCCACGGCCATCGCCTTCGTGCTGATCGCGGTGGCGGGCATGCTGCAGGCGATGCGCACCGTCATCGCGCCGGCCGACGGCCCCGGTCTGCTGCTCTACGCTTTCGAAGCGGTCATCATCGGTGGCATGGGATCTTTCTGGGGAACCTTGGCCGGCGGAGTGATCTTGGGTGTGTCGCAAAGCGTGGGCTTTAGGATCGATCCCGGATGGGGCATCCTGATTGGCCACGTGGTCTTTCTCATCATGCTGATGGTTCGCCCTACCGGGCTGTTTCCCAAAACGCGATGAGCTCCACTCCTATGAGTACCTACGTCATTCAGCGTGCCACCCGGGCGAGTCAGACCGCCGCGGTACTGGGCGCCGTGTTGTTGGTGGCGGCGGTGACGCTTCCGTGGTGGGGCACGCCGGTCGCCATGCGCAGCGTGGTGGAGATCAGTTGCTACCTGGTGTTCGCCAGCATGTGGAATTTGCTCGCCGGCTACGGCGGCATGGTGTCCATCGGACAGCAAGGCTTTCTTGGGCTGGGCGGATACTTCCTGTTCGTGTTCGCGCAGAAGATGGGCGTGAATCCGTTTCTCTCCGTGCCCTTGGCGGCGTTGGTGGCTGCGCTCATCGCGCTGCCCACTTCACAGTTCGTGTTTCGCTTGCAGGGCGGTTACTTCGCGGTGGGCACCTGGGTGATGGCGGAGGTGTTCCGGTTGTTCTTCGCTAACGTCTCATCCTTAGGTGGTGGCTCGGGCACCAGTTTGACGGCCATGGTCGGAATCCCCAAGGCCACTCGTGAAATGATGACCTATTGGCTGGCCTTGGGTAGCGTAGTGTTCGCCATCGGACTGGTCTATGGGCTGTTGCGCTCGCGCTTCGGGTTGGCGTTGACCGCCATTCGCGACAGCGAGCGCGCGGCGGAAAGCCAAGGCATCAATGTGAAGGCGGTTAAACTCATCGTTTACGTGCTGGCGAGCTTCGGTGCCGGATTGGCCGGCGCGCTCTACTACTTGAGCAACTTGCGCATCTCGCCGGACGTGGCCTTCAGCGTGAACTGGACCGCGTTTTCCATCTTCATCGTACTGATCGGCGGCATCGGCACCATCGAAGGCCCCATTCTCGGCGCACTGCTGTTCTGGTTGTTGAACAACTATCTGTCCGATTACGGAAGCTGGTATCTCATCGGCCTAGGCCTCATCGCCATCGTCGTGGTCATCAAGTGGCCGCGCGGAATATGGGGGGCGTTGTCGGGCAAATTTGGCTTGCAATTGTTTCCGGTGCAGCGAAAGTTGGTTGTTGAACGTGAGGCGTGAGGCGTGAGGCGTGAGGCGCGAGGCGTGAGGCGCAAAAAGCATTGGAGACCACTCCCGCTCTCCGCTTGCGGGAAGAGGGTAGGGTGAGGGGGAACGCCTCACGCCTATCGCCTCACGCCTCACGCCTCACAGAGGGCAACCTGTTAAGTAAGAGAGACCATCCATATGAACGACGCTTACATTTGCGACGCCATTCGCACTCCCTTCGGCCGCTACGGCGGTGCCTTGTCCTCCATTCGCACCGACGATCTGGCGGCGCATCCCATCAAGGCCTTGATGGAGCGTAACCCTGGGG
>JBKKAO010000366.1:0-3873 GCA_046714645.1 Burkholderiales bacterium
ATCCAGAGGACGCACATGAAGCCAAGCCACACCACGAAGCGCAAGTTTTCCCTGGGAGAGGTCATTCCCATCATCTACATCTTGTTGTTTGCCGGGGTCATGGGCATCGTCGGGACACTGGCACTACGGTGGTACAAGGGCCTCAAGGTGCTGGCCGTGGTCGAGTACCCGATGACCGAAAAGTTGGATATTCCCACCGCGCTGGCGGTGGCGAAGGATGGCACGGTGTGGTTCACCATCGACTCCTCCGATGCGCTCGGACGCATCAAGGACGGCAAGATACAACGCATCTCCAAGGGCTCGCGCAATGTCGAACCCTTGGGCATCGGCGTCGACACGCAAGGCAACGCGTGGGTGGCGGATGCTCCGGCCGCGGCCATCAAGCGGGTCACGCCCACTGGCGAAATCACTGCCGTACCGCTGGGAACCAGCATCGCACGATTGGGCCGCATCGCCATGGGTCCCGACGACGCCGTTTGGTTCACTGAGAGCACCGCCTATAGCGTCACCAAACTCAAGGATGGTGTCCTCACGCGCAACGAAATTCAGTCGCTGCGAGGCGGACCTTTCGGCGTGGCGGTCGCCTCGGACGGCACGGCGTGGGCCACCTTGCAAAGCGGCAACTCGCTGCTGCGAATCGCCCCTAGCGGTACCATGACCGAACATGAAGTTCCGACTCGCGGCGCGTCTCCAACCGATATCGCGGTGGATGCCAAGGGACGGCCGTGGTTCATCGAGTTTCGCGGGAATAAGATCGGTTTCCTCGATGAGGGTAAATTCACCGAGTACGCCGTGCCAGTGGAAAACGCGGCGCTCTCGGGCATCGCCATCGCGCCCGACGGCGCGGTGTGGTTCGGCCTGTTGCGCGCCCATGCCCTAGGGCGCGTTCGCGACGGAGAAATTGAGGTGCTTCCGTTTCCCCGTGAGCAGGCGCGGCCCTTCTCCTTGGCGGTGGATGCGGCCGGCAACATCTGGTATGCCGACATCAGCGGCTATGTCGGGATGGTCCCTGCTCGCGAAGCGCAACGCTGAGGCTCGATCTTCAGATCCCCGCCCGCGAAGTCCCATTTATTTAATCCAATGGGCAAGTTGCGGGTGAGTCAGGATTAGCGGGTTCGGCACAGCCCGGCTCGGTAGGATCGACGTGACGGCTATTGCGGCCGCTGTTGGCGAATGCAACGTAGGGAAACGACTCTTGGTAGGGCCGGTCGTTGGCGTTAGTACCGTCGCCGATACGGTTATTGGGGAAGATGTTAAAGGCTGGATTTAGAACACCAACGACGACGCGCGCGGAAATATCCGTCACATCGTCCGAAACGCGGCGGCCGTTGGGATAGCCCGCGCTGTCACCGGCAATAAATCCAAGGCGCTTTCGGCTTACTTGTGAGGTAGCCGGGATACCCGTATTGAGCCGCAGCAGATCCGCCACGGGCCCTGCCTGGGCCGGCGTGCAGCCAGGGCAAATCGGCGCCTTGTAGGTCACTAGTGGCAACAGATCGGTCCTGGGAGGCGTGGGAATGGATACGGCGCCACCATAGGCCGCGTTGATCACGCGAGCGAGTAACGGGTCGAGCACATCGCTGGCGAACTGAGAGTCATTCTTCGGCTCGCTCTGGCTGAATTTGTCCTTATCCCCGGTGCCGATGATCAGTTCGTTGATCAGAGCATTGCCCATGCGCTGAATCTGCACAAAGTTCGACGTCACCAGTGATTTACCTCCCGGTTTAGGTGAGAGCACCTTGACGCGCGGTCGCGAAGTGGTGGCATAGGTCCCGATAACAGCCTTGGCGTCGCCTGCGGCATGAATCTGCCCATCAGCCGTCAGCATGCTAATGGGCAACTCGATGGCGATGGTGTTGACATTGAAGCCCGACACATCGTCGGCGGCGAAGTTTTTATCGTCCCTGGCGTCCTGAGCATCGGACAGCACAGCGGGCGGAAACCCCCCCGGTACGGCTCCCGCCCGGAAGTTGAGCGTATCGAAGGTGGCACCCAAATCGATATAGAACGGGTCGTCCACCGTGCCGGCGAATACTTTGATGCCACTGCCTAGATCGTAAATGCCTTGTCGCGATAATTCTTCGTACTGGGGCATGGTGCGAGGACCCACATTGGCGGGCACGGCAATCAGCTTCGCGCTTCCGCTGTTAAAAGTGGTTTTCCATGCGCTGCGCACCTTCTTGAGGATTTTTACCGTGTAGGTCTGCCGAAGGCTAAAGCCCTCGGACCCAGGTCCATCGAGCGCCGTGATCGCGGGAGGAACGATCTGTGTCCCCGGTGACACGGGCGGGGGGGAATTGGCAGGAGCATTAATGCCGTCGCCGGCGCCCACGAAACCGGTGAAAACGCGCGGAAGCCGAATCTCCGGTTTGTTGAAGCGGATTTGAATGCTGATATCTTCGTCGGCGTCGAAGGTATTGTCGATCTTCATTTCGTAGAGAACCTCAGGATCGAAGGGGTGGTAGTTAGGTCCGTTCGAGGGTTCCAAAAACGGGTCGACATTGAGGATCATGGTGACCTTGCTCGGGTTATCGTAGCTCACGAAGGCGAACCAGTCGGTAATGTCCGCCTTGGTATCGATGGCGGTGATGGGCGCTTCGCGGTGGTTGGCAGCCTGTGAGGGACCTATGGACGCGATGGCGAGCGCCAGCGCACCGAGCGCATGCGGTACAACGCGAAGAACAGATGGGGCATTCATGATGATGATCTCCTTGCTTGTTGGATATTGAGGCCGGTTGGTTACGGCCGAGCAGCTCTCGCACGCGATAACGAACGAAACGCGGCGAAACCGGGCTAAAACGTTAAGACTGCGCGTTAAGACTGCGTTATCGGTTCTTTCTGTGCCTCATCGCACATTACAAAAAATTCTTGCCGGTCTTTTCCTTGCAATACGTGCGGCGCGCAACATTTGGATGTTCATCTCGCCGTCGTCTCGCGACGATCTGTTTTGAAGACGGCGTGCGCCTCTAGAGTTTGAGGTGGTGAGTTCAGCAATCCACTGGGATATTGAGTGAGTTCCGCGCTGCGATCTTTGCCGGGAACGGATTGGCTGAACACGAGCACGCCGGCGCCTGCATTGAGGATCACTTCCTTCCAACCTGATCTTTGGCGATAGTTCTCGTCCCGATACCGAAGATCGCTGTGAGCCTTGACGGATAGCGAGGGATGCAGCGCGCGGTAATTTGCGGCGGCCCGCATGGTGGGGACGCCCAACGTGCTCGAAGGAAAGGTCACCTCGGCTGGACCAATAAGACTAAGTGAAAGGCGCTGGCCATCGAGAGTCAGCACCAAACCATCCTTCCAAACACCCGCCATACGAGCCGCGTAAGCAAGTGCGCTGACGTGTCGGTTCTCGGGTGTGAACTTCTCCCGTTGGATCTCTTGAAAAGCCGGGATCTCCGCAAAATCCAGCACATATCGAAGCTCGATGTACTCGCGTTCTATACGGATCGCCGCGTAGTGGCTGATGCCTAAGTTACCCAGCGGATGTGCGCAAGCCTCCCCGAGTTCCAGTGAGAGCGTGACCACCCATACGAGGGTAACGACTTGGATCGCTCGTGAGTGCATGACTTAGGTTCGTCGTTTTCGGATCGAGAGGGACTGCAAGGCTTGCCGGGCCTGCTCCGCATGGGCCAGATGAAAGGTCGGATTGATTCTTAGGGCATTGTTCAGGTACCGCGCCGCTCTTCGCTTTTCGCCGAGCGCCCGGTATATCATCCCGGCGTGAAAGAACAGGGTCGCGTCCTGAGTTCCGAGCCGCAGCGCCTGTTTTATCGCGGCAGCCGCTTCCTCTTTGCGCCCGTTCTTGAACAAAGCCCAGGCATACAGATCGTAGCCAAATATGTCTTTTCGAAGGCTTAGCTCCTTCTCGGC
>JBKKAO010000367.1:0-12740 GCA_046714645.1 Burkholderiales bacterium
AAGCGAGGAAGGCCACACGGCGCGCCTTGTTCTTCTCTTCATCGCTCGCTTGCACAAGCCCCAATATCTTTTTCTGGTTGGGCCAAATCAGCCCCCACACATTAAAGAGCATGATGGTCCCTAGCCACGCGCCGATACCGATGCCGGCGTGACTGGGTTGCAGCAGGAAGGCGTTGCCGAAGTTTGCGCCCAGGAGCGCGGCTCCCGCCAACCAAGTCACCACGGCCGCCCAGCGGAAGAACAATAACGCCCGCGGCGCGACGTGCTTGGTAATTCCGGCCGCGGTGCTATCGGCTTGTGCGGCCTTGAGCGCCGCCACCTGCACGAAGTTGAAGTAGTAAAGCAAGCCAATCCACATCACACCGGCCAGCAGATGGATCCAACGAGATATTGCAGGAACGAAGTCCATCTCTTAACCTCCTATGAGCGCTTTGGCGGCGTAATACAAAACCAGGGTGAGGACGACACCGGAAATTACGGTTCCCCACAACGTATCCAACGGGTTCTTCATATGTTTTCTCCCTTTTCAATGTTAAACGGTACGGGCAGTGTAGATGAAGTGAGCAAGCCGTCGCAATAGCCGGATTGGCGGGCCGGTGCCACGAGCCTATGCGCCGGCACGGTCTTTACGCGGGGAAACACTCACGGGACCCGCGCGCGGGAGATCGACCACAAAGGTGGTGCCCGATCCTTCGCCGGTTCGAAAACTGATCTGGCCCTCTAACTTCTCCACCAAAGCCTTCGATATGCTTAGACCCAATCCGGAACCGCTTCGAGGCTTGCCCCCCTGGCCCGCTTGAGCAAAGCGTTGAAACATCCTGGATTGAAACTCATTGGGGATACCCGCGCCTTGGTCTACGACTTCGATGCGCACACGGTTCGCGCTGCGTTCGGCTCGCAAGGTCACGCAACCGCCCGCGGGCGAGAACTTAATCGCATTGGACACTAGATTGGCCAGCACCTGCATCAAACGTTCGCTATCCGTCCAGACCCGCCAGTGCGCCGGAATATCGCCGAGCACCCACTCAACCTGGCGTTGGCGCGCGATAGCGGCGTGAAGATCCACGCTCTGTTCCAACAAGGGTCGAAGGGCAACTGCGGCGAAGTCAAAATTTTGCAGCCCGCGTTCAATTTTCTCCAGATCCAGAATGTCATTCACCAAACCGAACACACGCTCTGTGTTCTTGTGGGCGATATCCAGGAACCTACGCGCTTGGGCGCCGAACTTGTCCGCGTGCTCTTCTTGCACGACCTCCAAGGCGCCCAGAATGGAGGTCAGAGGAGTGCGTAGCTCATGGCTCACGGTGGCGACGAACTCGGCCTGTAGCCGTTCGATATCCTTGCGCTCGGTGATATCGGCATTGGTTCCGGTTACGCGCAAGGCATCTCCTGCCTCGGAACGCTCCACCACACGCGCGTGGGTTTCGATCCATTTCCACCCCTCTTTCCCCACGCGGATGCGATACTCCGCGCGTAGATAGGGCCGCTGGCCGCTCAGGGTTTCCTTGATGGCCCCTTGAACTTGCTCCCGATCCTCTTCGTGGACCAGCGCCACCAGCCCCTCCAGGGAGGTCACGCTCTGATCGCTCGCCGCTCCAAGAAATCGTGCCCAGTGTTCGCTCAGGAAGATCTCACCAGACCGAAGGTCCCAGTCCATCAGCGCCACACCGGAGCCATCTAGTGCAAGGCGCAAGCGCTCTTGGCTATGGTGCAAAGCCTCCTCGCCTAGGCGCTCAGCGGTCACATCCTCGGCCACGTGCACATAGCCCAAGAGCTGGCCAGCGTCCAAGATGGGGGCCGCATGCAAGCGGCACCACAAGACGGTGCCGTCGCGATGGACGTAGCGGTGTTCCGATTGGAAGGGGCCCTTGTTCTCGAACGCCTCTCGCATCCCCGCGAGAACACGCGGCCGGTCCTCCGGATCGATGGTCAAGCCCTGGGTAAAACCCGCCTGCTTCTCCGGGCTCAAGCCGGCAAGCGACTGCAACACCGAATTGCTAAACACGCTGTGGCCGCGTAGATCTGTGACGCACACCCCCAAGGGAGAGGCTTCGCTAATGGCACGAAAACGTGCTTCGCTCTCACGTAGCGCCCGCATACCTTGGCGCCGGTCCGTCACATCGGTCAGCGAACCCGATAACCCATGGATCACGCCCTTCGCATCGAAGCTTGGAAAGGCAAACAACTCCACCCAAACGGATCTCGCGTCGCTGCGGACCAAGCGCACCGGCAAGCGGCAGGAATACAGTTCGCCCCGCAGCACGGCTTGGATCGTCTGAAGGGTATGCGCCCTGTCATCGGCTTGAAGAAGGCTCTCCATCGCCTGACCCAAGCAGTCTTGAGGGGGCAACCCCGCCAGCGTATTAAAGCCATCGCCAAGCGACGTCCACCGCAAGGACGAATCCAAAGCAAAGCCAACTTCGCGCGCCCTGGACTTAGGGGCAGACCTAGATACGGGCATTAGGGTCCCAGAGGGTTTCCGGATGAGAAACGCTAACCAGGATTGTAAGAGGTAAGCCGCTCCTCGTGGGGCTACCTGCCCCCGCCTTAAAACGCGAGCTTGAGCCCCAACCGCAACTCGGGCTTCAATCCCTGCGCGCTATCTTGCTGGAACAAGGCATCGTAATTGACCGACCATGTCCGGCTCAGCCAATGCTCACCGGTAACACCTACGTTGCTGCTCATGCTGGCGTTGCCGATGGGAAGTGCGATGGGATTCTCCGCATTCCAGGTACGGCCATAGGCCAAACCTACGGAACTGTTCTCGCCGTACAGGTAGTTAAGCGCGATGCGATGACCGCTGGTGGCGGCGCCATTTTCTTTTCGGCTGGTGTAGACGGTGTAGCGGCTTCGATAACTGCTCCACACCTTCTCCAAAGTCAGCATGCCCAACTGCGCATCCATACGGCGGCCTTCGAAGCCCAATAATCCCTGTTCGCTATGGCGCAGGCCCGCTTGCACACCCCAACCAGAACCCAACATGGCGCCCACCTGCCCGAGCACCGACCATTCCGGCGCACCGGTAGCGTTCGGGACGTAGCTGGCCTCGACCAGAGAAGATAGGCTCTCGGAGAGTGGCTTGTAATAGCCAGCAGTCAGTTCCTGAGCGCGGCTTGCGTGATGCTCGGTCTCGGTCCCTGAGGCGTACACGCCGCCGGACTCGGCGAACACCTCGGGTTCTTGGTAGGCACGCCGCCAATCACGAAAACTGTTATCGGGCCGCAAGGTCTCAAACGGAGTTTCTGGCTTGACCGCCGGGGAGCTTTGGGAAAGCTGCGCGGAAGCGGCGAACGAACTAGACAGCACGAGGCACACCAGCATCGCATCGCGGATACGAGTGTTGCGCGTACCAACCTCAATTACAGGAATCATGATCTATTCCTTTCTGGTGGCCCGAGAACACGTCGCACAACCCATGCAGACTGCTTCCCGCTCCCCGACTACACTCTCCCCGATACGACTATACACCTGGCATTATTAAAGAAACAAGCGCTGCGATAGAGGCCGAATCCTAAACCAAGCGCCATGATTTCCAGAGGTTGCTTTAGAAACCCGGCATATTCTCATGAGTCTTATAGAAATTTCCAGCGCAGCAGATCTGAACCCAGATCTGAACCACCTCACTCCCTCAGAAGAGAGTCATCTGGCCATTGGCGGACGATGGCCGAAACCGTCCCGTGTCCAGTGTCACCCGTTCCCGGTTCAAATTAAACCGGCGGCAGGCGTTATCAAAACGCTGCTTGAGCAAGTCCGCGAATAACCCCTGCCCTCGCATGCGTGACCCGAAGTTGGGATCATTCTCCTTGCCCTCGCGCATGGCGCGCACCCGGCTCATCACATGCTCGGCCTTCAATGGAAAATGATGCGCTAGCCAGTCCTTGAACAGATCCTTGATCTCATAGGGCAAGCGCATCACGACATATCCCGCCGACCTGGCACCGGCTTGCGCCGCGCATTCCAGAACATCTTCGATGCCGGAGTCGGTGAGGACGGGCACCACGGGAGCCACCAGCACGCCGCAAGGGATGCCCGCCGAGCTTAGCTTTCGTAGGGTCTCGATGCGGCGCCGCGGTGCCGATGCTCGGGGCTCCATCTTGCGCGCCACCTCGTGATCGAGCGTCGTGCACGAGACGAACACCTGCACGAGATTCTTCTCCGCCAGCGGCGCGAGCAGATCCAGATCACGCTCCACCAGCGCATTCTTCGTCACGATGGTCAGAGGATGCTCGAATTGCGAGAGCACCTGCAAGATGCCGCGGGTGATCCGGTACTCGCGCTCGATAGGTTGATAGGGATCGGTGTTCGCGCCCAGCGCGATGGGACTACAACGGTATTGAGGCCGCCCGAGTTCTTCCTTCAGCAATTCCGCGGCATTGGTCTTGGCATAGAGCCGGGTTTCGAAATCAAGACCTGGCGAGAGTTCCAGATAGGCGTGAGTGGGACGGGCATAGCAGTAGACACAACCGTGCTCACACCCGCGATAGGGATTAATCGAAAGCTCGAAGGGCACATCCGGAGAGCTATTGCGGCTGATGATACTGCGCGAGCGCTCCTGCGTAACCTGCGTTTTGGGCCTTGCTGCTTCCTCGGGCGTCCAGCCATCGTCAAAGACTTCGCGCTGTGCGCTCTCGAACCGGCCCTCTGGATTGAGAGTGGCGCCGCGCCCCCTGGTTGGGATGGCATGGGCACCAGCATTGGTTCGGATAGACATGCTGATATTATATACAGGTTAAGTCATCATTTTCATCGCCGCCTTGAACAATTCGCTGTTGGAATCGGCGAAGCGCTCCAGGACACTAAAGTGACTGTCGCCCGGACAAGGAATGTCGCCGGCGATCACCTTCTTCCATCTCTTCTTGATCAACTGGTGCTGCTCTTGAAAACCGGCTTGCTCCGCCCCACCCACGGCGAGGTAGAGCGGCGCACCGGTGGCGGGGAGCATGTTCGCCGGACTGACATAGCTCGCCTGCATCGCGTCCAACCGAACATCGATGTTCACGCTAGGTACATGAATGATAGGGCTCACGTCGAAGACACCGCTAACCGACACCGCGCCCTGAACGACCTTCTTGGGCAGATCGGGCGCGAACTTGGGCCAAAGTGCTGCCAAGGTCATGGCGGCCAGGTGCCCGCCCGCCGAATGCCCCGCCACGAATAGCTTGCATGCCGGAGCGCCGAAGTTCGATCCGTTTCGATACAACCATGCGGTGGCCTGCAAGGTCTGCAACACAATATCTTCCACCTTCACACTGGGACACAGCGCATAGTTGATCAACGCCACCGTGATGCCCTGCTTCACGAACTCGCGGGCGGCGAAACTATGATCCTTCTTGTCCAACCCGCGCCAGTAGCCGCCGTGGATGAACATCAAGAGCGCTTTACTGGGCCCTTCCGCGCGGAAGATGTCGAGCTTTTCCATCGGGTGCGGGCCATAGGCCACGTCGAAGTATCCGTCCATTTCCTCCCGCGCCTTGGCGGAACGCTGTCCCCAGCGCTCGAAGTGCTGGGCGAATTCGGGCACAGCAAGGCGGGGGTTGTAGCGCTGCTCGAAATCCAGCGCATCCTGGGCCATGGTGACGTTCTCCTCTATAGTGGACACCGGATTGTAAGCCGCAGCCGTGCGACGCCTGCGTGATACCATCCTTGCAAAGGGTACAGAGGAGGAGCAATGACGCAGACCTACGTCCATCCGGAGTATTTGGTGGAGACCGATTGGCTGGCCAGGCACTTGGCCGACCCCAAGGTGGTGGTGCTCGACATGACCACCCATCTCATCCCCAAGCCCAACAACGTGCTCTACGACCCTAAGCCTGGGCGGGAGGATTTCGAACGGGCCCACATCCCCGGCGCACAGTTTGTGGACATCGAGCATGAACTCAGCGACCACACATCTAACCTGCATTTCATGCTGCCCAGCGCCGCGCAGTTCGGCAACGTGATGAGTCATCTAGGAATCGGCAATGATTCTTTCGTGGTGACCTATTCCACCGCTAACCACTGGTGGGCCACGCGGCTGTGGTGGATGCTGCGGGTATTCGGCCACTACCGTGCCGCCGTACTCAACGGAGGGTTCCAGAAGTGGCACCGAGAAGGGCGCTGCGTTGAGAGCGGCTCCTCCAAGCCGCGCCCCGCGACCCCATTCGTAGCGACGTACCAACCCGGGCATGTGGTGGGCAAGAAGGAAATGCTGGAAGCCATCGGCAACCCGGATATCTGCGCGGTCAACGCGCTGCGCCCCGAGCAGCATAACGGTACCGGCGGCACCAGTTACGGCCGCCTCGGACACATCAGCGGTAGCATCAACATCGCGGCGGTGAATCACATCGGCACGGACCATTGCTACAAAAGCATTGATGAGCTACGCCAGATGTTCGCGCCCGCCCTGAACAGCCCCCGGGTAATGACCTACTGCGGCGGTGGTATCGCCGCCACTAGCGGGGCACTGGTGCTCGCCATGTTTGGCAAGCACAACGTTCAAGTCTATGACGCTTCGCTGGGCGAATGGGCCCAGGACCCCAACCTACCCATGGAGCGCTGAGCAGTGGATTTACTGAAACACTTTCCGGTCAGCAAAGAGGATTTCCCTGGACCTGTGCTGGTCACCGGCGCCGGGGGTTGCATCGGCAGTTGGGCCCTCACTATCCTGACCCGGGCTGGCGTGGCCGTGGCGGCCATGGATCTGAGCGCGGACAAACGCCGTCCCGCCTTGCTGCTCTCCGAAGAGGAGTTGAACGGTATCACCTGGCACACGGGCGACATCGGCGACTCCGCCGCGGTGCTGGCCGTGGTGGAGAAGGTTCGTCCTTGCGCCATTGTCCATCTGGCGGCGCTACAGGTTCCCTTCTGCAAGGCGGATCCCATCGCCGGCGCCAAAGTGAACGTCGTGGGCACGATCAACGTATTCGAAGCAGCTCGCACGCTGGGCATCAAACGCATCACCTACGCCAGCTCCATCGCCGCCCACGGGGCCACGAAGGGGCACGGCACACTGCCCACGCTCTATGGCGCCTACAAGCACTGCAACGAACAAACAGCCATCGTCTACGCGCAAGATTGGGGCATGGGAAGCGTGGGATTGAGGCCAGGCGTGGTCTACGGCGTCGGGCGCGATCAAGGGCTCACCTCCAAAACCACGGTGGCGGTGCTCGCGGCGGCCGCCAACCGACCCTACACCGTGCCCTTTCGCGGACCGGTATCCTGGCTGCACGCGGGAGAAGTGGCAAGCGCTTTCATTCGCGCTGTCTCGAAAGATCTCGCCGGCGCGCCAGTCTTCGACATCAATGGTGTCGCCACCACGGTGGAAGAATCCATGTCGGTTCTGCGGACCCTCGCGCCGCAAGCGAGGATCGATGTGTCGGGCGACGCACTACCCTTCCCGATGAATCTCTCGGACGAACCCGTGCGCAAGCATCTGGGCAACTACGGCAATGTTCCGCTGTCCGAAGGTATCGAATCCACCTACCGCGCTTTTCAATCATTGATCGCGCGCGGTTCCCTCTCAGCATCCAACGTTAACTAGGAAATACATGGACACTGCCGCCATCAAGGCTCGCGAATTGGCGATCTGGAAAAACGTCGCCTCCGGTTGGGCCAAGCACACCCCCACGCTGACCAAGCTTTTTGCGCCGGTGAACGAGCGCATGTTCGAATTGGTCAACCTGCGCCCCGGACAGCGCGTACTCGACATCGCCTGCGGCGCGGGCGATCCCGCCATTCCGGCGGCGCAAAAGGTGGGACGCCTGGGCCGGGTATGGGCGGTGGACTTCGCTGACGAGATGGTGAACTACGCATACCAGCGCGCGCAAGTGCTCGGGCTGGCCAATGTCGATTTTCAAAATGTAGATGGAGAAACCCTGCAAGTACCCGGCAACATTTTCGATGTATGCACCATGCGCTGGGGTTTGATGTTCATGCCCGAACCGGAGCGCTGCTTGAGTTGCGCCCACGCCGCGCTGCAAGACGACGGCAAGATCGTGCTCACTTGCTGGGCGGCGCCTGAGAAGAATCCGTGGGCGGCGATTCCCATCTCCGTCATCAAGAACTACGTGGAGGTGCCGCAACCGGCCCCCGGCGCCACCGGCATCTTCGCCTTCGCCGACCCGGAGCGCATTCGCTCGGTGATGCGAAGCGCTGGATTCCAAAACATCCAGATCGAGGCCTTCGAAGTGCAAGGGGCGGACGCCGCGACGGGCGAGGAGTACTTCACCATGGTGCGTGAAATTGCGGGCCCCCTGGCCGCGCTCCTGACGAAGGTTCCCGCGCAGGACCAAGTCAAGCTCACCTCGGAGGTGGCTCGCGCCGCGGAGGCCGCTTCAACGGTCAAGGGCCGGGTATGTTTGCCCGGTGTGACGTGGATCGCCACCGCGGAGGTATAGCGAAGTGAAACGCCGAGATTTTCTGCTAGCCGCGCCCGCCTTCCTGGCGATGAATTCCGCGCGGGCCGTACCGGAACTAGACCAGCCCGCCCCGCCGCTCAAGGGCAAGTTCTTCACGGGCGAGTCCTTTGATCTGGCCGCCATGCGCGGGAAAGTGGTGATGATCAACTACTACTCCAGCTACTGTAAGTTCTGCGCCTACGAGATCGGTAATCTGGAAACCTTCTACGAACAGCAACGCGACAAGGGATTCGAGGTGATCGTATTGGGTGTGGATCGCCCGGAGGACCGCCATCGGGTGGAGCGCATGACCGGCATCTACAACCTACGCGCCACCATGGTGCACGAGTTGGAATCCAACGGATTCGGGCGGCGCTATCCCACGCCCACCGCCTTCGTCGTCGCCCGCGACGGCGTGCTGCGCCATCGCATCGTCGGCGCCAAAACGCCGCACCGATTTAGGGAGGACGTGATCCCGCTGTTGATCTGATACGGGTAAAGCGAGCCACTAGCCAGCCACCGTGACGCCCGCCATCCAACTGAGCAACGTGGAGAAGCGCTTCCCCAATGGTGTTCAAGCCTTGGCAGGCGTCGATCTGGCGATCGAGAGCGGGGAGTTCACCACGCTATTGGGCCCCTCAGGCTGCGGCAAAAGCACTTTACTGCGCTTGATCGCGAATCTCACCTCTCCCTCAAGCGGGCAGATCGAGGGCGGCGAACTCGCGCGTCGTGATCGCATCGCCTTCGTGTTTCAAAGCGCGACCTTGATGCCCTGGGCGAACGTGGAGCGCAATGTGCGCCTTCCATTGGAGTTGTCGGCTGCACAGGGAGCGGACGATCGCGTCGAGCGAGCGCTCGGGCAAGTGGGACTACTAGAGTTTCGCCGCGCCTATCCGCGCGAGTTGTCCGGCGGAATGCAAATGCGCGTCTCCATCGCCCGAGCGCTGGTGACCGAACCCGCCCTGCTGCTGATGGACGAACCCTTCGGCGCTCTAGACGAGATCACTCGCAACCGGCTCGATATGGATTTGCGTAGCTTGTGGCAGCGAGAAAAACTAACCGTGCTCTTTGTCACCCACAGCATCCATGAGGCCGTGTTTCTATCCAACCGGGTGGCGGTGATGTCGGCGCGCCCCGGCCGCATCGTGGGCGAAGAGCCCATACAGAGCAACGTCGCGCGCGACGACGAGTTTCGAGTGTCCCGCCAATTTGCCCAACACGCTCAGCGCTTGAGCGCGTTGCTGGCCAAGGCCCCGGCGCGGGAGATGGCTTGAGGGCGCGCTACCTCGCGCCCATCGTGGTGGGGCTCTGCGTTCTCGTAGCCTGGCACGCTTGGGTGGTCATCAAGGAAATTCCCGTCTATCTCGTGCCATCGCCTTGGGTGGTATGGAAGACCTTGCTATCGGATTGGGGACTGCTCTCGCGCTCGCTGTGGGTCACCTTGCAAATTGCGGCGGTCGCGCTCTTGTGCGCCGTTGTACTGGGAGTGACCAGCGCCTTTTTATTCGTGCAAAGCCGTTGGATCGAAGCGAGCTTCTTTCCCTATGCAATCTTGCTGCAAGTCACCCCCATCGTTGCCGTGGCGCCCCTCATCATCATCTGGGTGAAGGATCCCTTTCTCGCCCTGGTGGTGTGCGCCACCATCGTGGCCTTGTTTCCCATCATCTCCAACACCACCCTGGGATTACGCAGCGTGGATGCGGGGCTGCTCGACCTTTTTCAACTCTACGGTGCCGGCCGCTGGCAGACCTTGGTCCGCTTACGCATTCCCAGCGCTTTGCCTTATTTCTTCGCAGGCCTTAGAGTGTCGAGCGGGCTCGCATTGATCGGAGCGGTGGTGGCGGAATTCGTTGCGGGTACGGGCGGCACCTCCTCCGGGTTGGCCTACCAGATATTGATTTCCGGCTTGCAACTCAACATTCCAAGGTTGTTCGCGGCACTCTCGCTGATCACGCTGACCGGCGTGGCTCTGTTCCTCGCCGTGTCCGGCTTGTCAAAATGGGCGCTGGCGCACTGGCACGAGAGCGAGATCCGGCGCGAAGCCTAAGACACTCTGACACTCATAGAAAGGATAGACCATGAACCCACTGTGTATGCGGATCGCGCGCCTAGGCGTGGCTTTAAGCTTGTGTCTTGCGGGACTCGCTCACGGGCAGTCCACCAAGTTCGTCTTCCTAACCAATTGGCTGGCCCAGGCCGAGCACGGCGGGTTTTATCAAGCCGTGGCCGAGGGCACTTATAAGCGCCATGGATTGGAGGTCGAAGTGCGCATGGGCGGGCCGCAAGTCAACGTCATGCACTTGCTGCTCGCCGGCCAGGTGGACGCGGCGATGGGCTACGACCTTCAAGTCATCAAGGGCATTGAGCAGGGGCTGCCTCTGGTCACCGTCGGCGCCACCTTTCAAAAGGATCCCGTGGTATTGATCGCGCACGCGCCGGCAAAGTCACTCGGCGATTTAAAGAGCCGCACTATGTTGATCGGCCAAGCCAGCGAAACCACTTTCTGGCCCTGGGCCAAGACCAAGTACGGCTATACCGATGCGCAAAAGCGCCCCTATGCCTTCAGTGTGCAGCCGTTCCTTGTGGACAAGAACGTGGTGCAGCAAGGCTATGCCACTTCGGAGCCCTACTCCATCGAGAAGGCAGGCGTGAAGCCCGTCGTGTTCCTTCTAGCCGATGAAGGCTATCCGCCCTACGCCCAGACCATCGTGGTGCTGGAGAAAACCCTCAAGGAGAAGCCCGCGACCATCAGGCAATTTCTGCAGGCCACGGCGGAAGGCTACAAGAGTTATCTCGCCAATCCCGCGCCGGGCAACGCGCTGATCAAGAAAGCCAATCCCGAGATGGAGGATGAGCTGCTAGCCTTTGGTCTGGCGCGAATTAAGGATTATGGTTTGGTTACCGGCGGTGACGCTAAGAAGCAAGGAATTCTCACCATGACCGAAGCGCGCTGGAAACAAACCTTCGAGTTCATGGTCAACGCGGGACTGGTAAAACCGGAGGTGAACTACAAGAAGGGATATTCCTTGGATCTGGTCGAGCAGATCAAGGTGTTACCCTAGCGGCTACTCCTGATAGAGATCGATCGTGAGCACGAAGCGATTGTTGTCGTCCCGGCCCAGCATGAGCTTCATGGGCACTTCCTGTACCGCTTTACGGAAGGTTGCGAGTTCCGATCGCACCTTCACGGTAAATGTCAGCACCTTGGTTCCCAGCGTGGTGACGTCTGCCTCCCCTGCTCTAGCTTTCACGGCGTCTTGTGCTGTGTTCACCACGGCTTTGACGCGTTCAATCTGAATATCAACGTCAGCGTCCGTTTCACTGCCCTCGGGATGCCACGTAACACTGGCTTCCCAAGCCACCTTGGTCATGGCCAAGGGCACCTGGAATCCTACAGGATAGCCATACTCCGATATATCGAACAATGCCCCAGTACGCAGCGCCTGGCTACGCAGTATTTTTAATGAAGTGGATACCGCTTGTTGCATAAATCACCCGAGGTAGGAAGGTCATGACACCGTGCAAGGCAATGGCCGTACCAGTGACATTCTTGCGATCCGGGAGGTGAGTATTCAATGCGTTATCTATACTTTGTCAACTTCTTGAACACAAGCTGCCTCAACAGGTAAAGCGCCTCGCTTTGAGCGCAATCTCCCCTAGGATCGTCGCAATACTGGAATCCATGTCCGCCCCACTTCGTGTCCTAATGCTGAATCTCTTGCCTTGCTTGGTCCTATGCGCCTGCGGTGACAAAGCCCCGTCGCCTGCCGCGGGCGCGCCACCCCCTGCGATGCCCGTCAGTGCCTCCGCCGTGATCCAGAAGGAAATCAAGGAATGGGACGAGTTCACCGGAAAGCTTGAGGCCGTGGAGAACGTTGCCATCCGGCCTCGGGTCAGCGGCTCCATCGACAAGGTGTACTTTCAAGATGGCAAGGAAGTAAAACAGGGGGAATTGCTGTTTCAGATCGATCCGCGCCCCTTTGATGCCGAGTTGAAGCGTGCTGAGGCAGACGCTGCGCGCGCCCACGCCCAATTGGAGCTTGCCAAGGCCCAGCTGGCGCGCTCCGAAGAACTGGTGAAATCCGGATTTATTTCGCAGCAAGGTTTGGACGAGAAGATCAACGGCCAGCGCGAAGCCATGGCGAACCTGCGAGCCGCCGAGGCCACCATCGCCGCGGTAAAACTCAATTTAGGCTACACCCGCATTCGCGCTCCGATCGCGGGACGCATCGGACGCGCGGAAGTCACGGTGGGCAATCTGGTATCGGGAGGCAGCGCGGGCGAGGCCACGCTACTCACTACCCTCGTCTCCTTGGATCCCATCTATGCCTATTTCGAGGCAGACGAACAGGTCTATCTGAAATA